>JAQGOD010000381.1 GCA_028293775.1 Gammaproteobacteria bacterium | reverse complement strand
CTCATGATCCGGTATCGTCCCGGCAGGTATTGAAGCGTAGTATGCGATAGGTGAGCGAGGGGTCACGGCCAACGGCGCGGCATCCAGGCAATTAGGCTAGCTGGAAATCAATGCGATGAAAGCGGGTTCAATGCGTGACTGGCTTCCGCCAACTTTGGGTGCGGCTCTGTTGTTGGCAGGCCTCGCTGGTCTCGCTTACAAGGTGATCAGCGGCTATCAGCATCCGGCGTCGGAATCCTTTCTCAGCGTGCACGACCAGAATAAACTTCTCCCGCCCTCGGCTGTGGATCATCCCGTAGAGGCACCGGCGGATTCAGCGGACAGCGGTAACTCCGCGTGTGTCGCAATCAAGACTGAACAACGTGAGATTGAAGGCGCGTCCCACAAAACCGATTCGCCGGAGGAAGGCCGCTATTTGCAGCGGCGTCTGCTTGAGTTGGCGGAACAGTCAGACAAGCGCAATTGCGTTAAGTAGGCTTTGTGCCATGTGGTGAGTTAGACGTCATGAGCATCAACTGAGGGCTTATCCGTGCCGCCAATTTCGCCGCAAACCGCGGTGGGCAATTTACTCGCGAGAATCAATGCACACGACGCCCGTGGTGTCGTCGCCTGCTGCACACGAGATCATGTGTTTATCGACAGCCTCGGTACGCGTCTCTCGGACCTCGCGAAACTCGAGTCCGGCTGGGCGGGCTACTTTGCTCTGTTCCCCGACTATCGAATTGACGTGGAAACAATGCTTTCCAGAGACGCGCTCGTACTGTTGACGGGATCGGCGTCGGCGACACATCGCGCAACAGGGCGGTCCTGGCGAATCCCTGCGGCATGGCGTGCGCTGGTGTCCGAGCATTTATCGCGGAGTGGCAAGTGTACGCGGACAACAAACCGGTGTACGAGATCCTCAGTAGCAGTGCCTGACAAAGACGCCGTGTGCCGTTGATCGAATCAGGCGAAGCAGCGACCGCGACGCCCGACCCCGTCAGATCTGAGGCTCCGTAAATCCTCGGCAAACGACCGCTAGCTTATTTCCGTCCGGGTCCCGCACATAGGCAGCATAAAAATCTGGGTTGTACTGCGGCCGCAGACCTGGCGCCCCTTCCGAGGTGCCGCCATGCGACAGCGCCGCGGCATGAAATGCTTCAACGTCGCGCCATGACTTGGCTGCAAGCGCCACCATCGTGCCATTTCCAAACGTCGCCGGCCGGCCGTCAAATGGCTTACAGACCCACAGCGCCAGCTCGATTTGGCCCTGTCGTTGGTAGGTTCCCCAGCCGCACACACCTTCCCAACTGGGCTCACCAGAGATGTCGCAGCGCGTGTATCCCAAAGCATCCATGGTTGCATCATAAAAGCGGCAAGCGCGGACCAGATCATTCGTACCCAGACAAACGTAAGTAAACATCGTCGCTCCCACCGCCTCACTTTAAGTCTGTTTGCGCAGCCCCGCGGGAATCAGTATGAAACCCAGTACCTCAAAAACACCGTAGGCAACCAAGGCCATGAGAGCCGCCGGGATGGCACCGGTCAGGATGGTGGGCACGTCATTCAAGGAAAGTCCGGACACGATGGGGGCGCCATAGCCCCCTGCCCCGACAAGAGCCGCCAGCGTCGCGGTGCCAATGCTGACGATGGTCGCGGTCTTGATTCCCGCAAGCACCGTGGGGCTTGCCAGCGGCAACACGATGCGCCACAGAATTTGCCTGCGTGTCAGACCGAAGGCGCGCGCATTTTCCAAATGCTTAGGATCAATGCCGCGGATGCCGGTAAAGGTGTTGAGCACGACGGGCAGCAAGCTGTACAAGCACAGGGCTGCAAGCGCCGGCCTCATGCCCACGCCGAACAGCGGGATGAGAAAACACAGCAGCGCCAGCGAGGGCACGGTTTGAATCACCGCGCTCACGATCAATATGGCTTGACCGGCGGCGTGAAAGCGCACGGCGGCGAGCCCCAAGGGTATGCCCACCAGCACCGAAAACAACAGCGAGATTCCGACTAACCACAGATGCTCGCGCGTGCGCTGCAGGATATTGCTCTTCAAGCTCTGTGAACGCGGCGCTTCGGATCCCAAATGCTGAGCCGCGATTTTCGCGAAGGTGACGTGCCCAATGTCAGCTTGCGCATTCATGTCAATCATGGCCTGTTCGCGGATGGAACCCTGCAAATCCAACAACGCCTGCCACTCGCGTGGATGCTTCTCGGTAAACGCCTTGCGCGCCACCCAAACCGCTTGGTAGACCGGAAAATAATGCCGATCATCGTTGAGCACCCGCAAATGGGACTTCTCGATCTTGGCATCGGTGGAATACAGGTCGATCAAATCCACCGCGCCGTCATCGATGGCCTGATAGGTCAGGCTGTGCTCCATGCGGCTCACCTTTTCGGGCGCAAAGTGCAACCCATAGGCCTGCACCATCCCCTGATAACCGTCCTTGCGGTCCATGAACTCGTAGCTGAATGCTGCGCGGAGGCTGCCTTCGATCCCTGCCAGATCGCTGATGGCGTTCAAATGATGCTGATCGGCAAAGGATTCCTTCACGGCCAGCGCGTAGGTGTCATCGAAACCCAACGGCCCCGACATGACGAGATCCATAGAGAGCAGTGCGCGGCGAATGTCCTCGATGGAGCGCAAATCCGGACGCTTCAAGATGGCTTCCGCCAAGGTGCCGGTGTAATCGGCATACACGTCGATGGCCCCGCTCTTCAAGGCCGCGAACAAGATCCCGGTGCTGCCCATGCCGAGCTTGCGCGTGACCGGCACGCTCGATGCGGACTCGATGGCCTGCGCCGAAATCTCTCCCAGTATGTAGCCTTCCGTAAAAGCCTTCGAGCCCACCACGATGGCATCCGCGGCCCACGCGCCGGCGGGCGAAACCGCGAGTGTCGCCATCAAGAGCACGAAGGCCGCGACGCGCTTCACGCGACCTGCGCCGCATCGGGCAGGGTGCGCTGCGCATTGATGAATTGCGTCACGAACGGATCCTTAGGATGCAGCAGCAGTTCTCGATAGCTGCCGCTTTGCACGATCCTGCCCTCGTGCAGCAGCGTGATTTGATCAGCGAGATAAACCGCCTCTCCCAGATCATGGGTCACCAGCAAAACCGTTTTGCCGAGGCGCTGAAAAATAGCTTTCAGTTCCTCCTGCAAGCTGCTTCGAATGAGCGGATCCAACGCTGCCATCGGTTCATCCAGCAGCATGACTTGGGGGTCCATCATCACCGCTCGCATGATGGCGACACGCTGCTGCTGCCCCCCGCTCATCTCGAACGGGAATTCCCTCAAGATCGCGGGGTCCAAATCCACGAGCGTGCGCAATTTCTCGACGCGATCGGCGACCTTTTGCTTTGACCAACCGCGTAGCTTAGCAATCAACGAAACGTTGTTGAAACCCGTGATATGCGGGAACAACCCGCCATCCTGCGGCACATAGCCGATGCGGTCAGCCCACTCCACTTGCGTGAACGAGAGCAAGGGCTGATCATTGATCTTCACGTACCCCTTGTCGAAGGGAATCAGTCCGAGAGTGATCCGCAGCAGCGTGGTTTTCCCGGAGCCGCTCGAGCCGATCAACGCATGCGTCGCCCCTTGCGGCACTTGGAGATTGATGTCAGACAGCACCGGCTTGCCCTCGAAGGTCTTATAGATGTTCTGCAGTGTCAGCATGAGGTGGGATGCGGTTGCATGAGTATTGCCTAAGGCTATACGATCCCTGCCCCTCCAGTGCAAGTGTTCCAGGGGAAACATCATGGATTTAGGCATTCGCGGCCGTACCGCCATAGTCTGCGCCTCCAGCCAGGGCCTGGGAAAAGGCTGCGCGCAAGCCCTTGCCGAGGCCGGAGTCGACTTGGTGATCAATGGCCGCAATCAGGCGCTGCTGGAGAAAACCGCGCAGCAGATTCGCGACGCGTGGAAGGTTTCGGTGACGCCGGTGGTAGCCGATGTGTCCAGTCCGGAAGGTCAGAACGCCCTGCTCCAGGCCTGCCCAACCCCCGATATCTTGGTCAATAACAACGCCGGTCCGCCGCTTCGCAACTTTCGCGAGCTAGACCGCAAGGCCCTGTTGGAGGGGCTGACCATGAACATGGTCACGCCCATCGAACTCATCCAGAAGGTGATAGATTCCATGACGGCACGCGGCTTCGGCAGGATCGTCAATATCACCTCGAAGAGCGTCAAGATGCCCATCGTGGGGCTCGACCTTTCCAGCGGTGCACGGGCCGGCCTCACCGCCTTCATGGCGGGGATCGCACGCAGCGTTGCCGACAAGAACGTCACGATCAACAATTTACTGCCGGGCAGTTTCGACACGGCGCGTTTGCGCAGCAATTTAAGCGCTGCCGCCAAGCGCACACAGGTGAGTGAGGCGGAAGCGGCCTCGCGAGGGATGGCCAGCATCCCCGCGAAGCGTTTCGGTACTCCGGCGGAATTCGGACAAACCTGCGCATTCTTATGCAGCGTGCATGCCGGATTCATTACGGGCCAGAACGTCCTCATGGACGGTGGCGAGTACCCGGCTGCGTTCTAGGGCGGCCAACCGAATTCGCGCATGCGCGATTGCAAGTCCTTGCGAAAGCGCCGGCTCAAGCGCAATTTCCGGCCGCCGTCGAGAATCACCTCATATTCTCCCGCCTCGTCGACTTCGAGGGATTGCACCCTGCGCAAATTGACGATGGTCGAACGATGGATGCGGCAAAAGATCTGCGGATCCAATTCCTGCTCCAGTTCGGCCATGCTCTTGCGCAACAGATGCGACTTAAGCCCGACGTGTAAGCACACGTAGTAGTCGGCTGCCTCCACCCAATCGATATCCGGGATCCGCACGTACGCCACTTGACCCGCGCTGCGCACGGTAAGGCGCGGCGTTTCCTGGGGCAACACGGATTCTTGTGCGGCTATCTTTTGCTTGGCGCGCTGCATGGCCAAGTGGAAGCGGGCGTCTTCGAAGGGCTTCTACAGTTAATCAAGGGCGCCGGTGTCGAAGTCTCGCAGGGCATATTCGTCGTAGGCGGTCACGAACACGATGACGGGCAAAGATTCGTCGCCTTTTAAGATTTTGAGCACCTCGAACCCATCGCATTCGGGCATCTGAACATCGAGAAACACCAGGTCGGGCGCAGCTTTTCGAATCGCCGCGACCGCTTCCGCGCCCGAACCGCACTCCTCGATCGACTCTATATCAGCATCCCGCCGCAAAAGTATCCGCAAATTGCTGCGCGCCAGGGGCTCGTCATCGACGATGAGCGCACGAAGTTTTGGCAACCGTGCGGCCATCAGGCGCAGTAGGGCACTGACACGGACACTTGCACACCGGTGATACCGAAGTTCTCGAGCCGCAACTCGAAATCGTTGCCGTAGAGAAGCTTAAGACGCGTGCGCAGGTTTGAAAGGCCAATACCGTCTTTGGACGTGGTGTGGCTTGTCTCGAGCAACGGCCCGTCGTTATACACACTCAAGCGCAGCCTGCCCTCCGAGTTGGCAGCCTCCACGCGCACTTCGCCCCCCTGCGTGCGTTTCGCTATCCCGTGCTTGATCGCGTTCTCGACCAAAGGCTGCAGGGTGAGGCTGGGGATTCGCGCCTGGCGCAGTTCGTTGGGAATTTGCAGGTCCAGTTTCAGGCGCCCGCCGAAGCGCACTTCTTGAATCTGCAAATAGCGCTCGAGGAATTCCACCTCTTGCGCGAGCCGCACTTGAGACTCGTTGGAGCTCATTGCAACCTGCCGCAGGAAATCGCTCAACGCGACGATCATGCTGACCGCGGCATCATTCTTGTTCTCGCGCACAAGCCCCGAAATTGAGTTGGGCGCATTGAAAATGAAATGAGGTTCTAGCTGCCGCTGCAAGGCATTCAATTGAGCATACGAAAGCTGCTCGTTGAGGCGGGCCGTAACGGTTTGCATCGTTGCCGCCCTCGCCTTCGAATCGAGTACATAGGTCACCGTCAGGATCAGCACGTACAAGATGAGCGCCGGCAATAAACCACCGAA
>JAQGOD010000376.1 GCA_028293775.1 Gammaproteobacteria bacterium | reverse complement strand
AAGCAAGGTTCTAAAACCCCTTGGAGATTGCACCAGAACTACGTGAAGGACGTGATAAGCCTGAAATACGGGTCGTTGGAAGATGGAGTAATGCGTTACTCCGCACTACCGGGGTGACAAGATGAAGCAACGCAAATTGGGCCGCAACGGCCCGCAAGTATCCGCTATTGGCCTTGGTTGCATGGGCTTCTCGGAGTTCTATGCCTCGAGTGCATCGAATGATGCGGAAGCCATCGGAGTCATCCAAAGCGCCTTGTCGCTCGGCCTGACGTTTCTCGATACAGCGGATATGTATGGGCCGTTCACCAACGAGATCCTCGTCGGCAAAGCAATCTCAGGGAAGCGCGGGCAAGTGATTCTCGCTACCAAATTCGGCTTTCAGCGCGATCCTCTCAATCCCAAAGCGCGTGCCATCAGCGGCAAGGCGGACTATGTCCGCGCAGCCTGCGAGGCATCGTTGAAACGGCTCAACGTCGAGCGTATTGATCTTTACTATCAGCACCGGGTGGATCCCGCCACCCCTATTGAAGAAACGATAGGCGCCATGGCTGATCTCAAAAAGGCCGGCAAAATAGGCGGCATCGGCTTATCCGAGCCGAGTGCGGATACGATCCGCAAGGCCCATCGAGTCCATCCCATCACGGCCGTGCAATCTGAATACTCGCTGTGGAGCCGTGATCCCGAAGATGGCGTGCTGCAAGCCTGCAGTGAGTTGGGAATTGGTTTCGTCCCTTATAGTCCGCTCGGGCGCGGCTTCTTAACCGGCCGCTATCGCAGTATCGATGATCTTGATGCACAGGACTTCCGGCGATTCTCGCCGCGGTTTCAGGGCGACAATTTTGCGAAAAATCTTGCGATGGTCGACAAGGTCGAGGAAATCGCAAAGGAAAAACAATGTACGCCTGCGCAACTTGCCCTCGCTTGGTTGCTGGCGCAAGGTCCGGACATCGTGCCCATTCCCGGCACCACCAGTGAAGCCCGGCTGAAGGAGAACTTGGCCGCTGCCGATATCAGCTTGAGTGCCGCAGACTTGACGCGCATTGCCGCTGTCGCACCCAGCGGCGTTGCGGCCGGGGAACGCTATGACGAAAAGGGGATGCGTTTAGTAAACGGCTAAAACCCGTCATCGTGTATAGTTTCGGCAAATTTTTATTCCAATCACTCCGAGAGGTGCGAATGAATTTCCGCGTCGCTTTTACCGTGGGGATGAGTGTCGTGGCGAGTCTGATGCTGTGTGCCGTTGCACGGAGCGCTGTGCCCCTGCTGCTTCGAAATCCTGCCCTTGCCCAAGATAGGATCGCGTTCTTGTATGGCGGCGACATATGGATGGTCGCGCGTCAGGGGGGTGAGGCCAAACGCCTTACTTCCGTCGGCACGGTCGGCGCCGGGCCCTACTTCTCGCCTGACGGCTCGCAACTGGCCTACTCCACCCAGGATCAGGGGCTCACTGACGTGTATGTCGTCAATGTCGAGGGCGGAGTGCCGCGGCGCCTGACGTGGGAACCCACTGGAAGCAAGGCCATCGGCTGGACACCTGACGGTAAGGAGGTGTTGTTTACCTCGGGTCACGCGAGCAAGTCGGTTTATCCTCGGCTGTTTCGCGTGCGCGCCGACGGCGTCGGTCCTGCCGAGGTCCTGCCGCTCCCGAGCGCCGATGGCGGCAGTTTTTCGAGCGATGGCGCAACTCTGGCTTATGTTCCTTTTCAACGTTGGCAAATCGCGTGGAAGCATTACCACGGCGGTCAAACCACGCCGGTCTGGCTGGTCAACATGAAGACGCTGGATCTTGAGAAAATTCCGCGTCAAAACTCCAACGACTCGAATCCGGTTTGGGTCGGAAACACGGTGTATTTTTTGTCGGACCGCAACGGCCCGGTATCGCTGTTCCAGTACGACGGCGCGACCAAGCAAGTCGCACAGGTCATTGAGAATCATGGCTACGATCTGAAGTCGGTGAGCGCCGGACCGGGGGGACTGGTTTACGATCAATTCGGCTCCCTGCACCTGTATGACCTGGGCGCTCATCAAGAGCACGTGGTACCGGTGACCATTCGCGGTGATTTACCCAGCCTGGCGCCGCATCTTGCGAATGTGCCCGAGAGCGCCGTGGAAAATATCGCGGTGTCGCCCACGGGTGCGCGCGTGGTCGCCGAGGTGCGGGGCGACATTTTCACGCTGCCCGTGGAAAAAGGCGATATCCGCAACCTGACCAATACGCCCGGCTCTGCCGAGCGCGATCCGGCGTGGTCTCCTGACGGAAAGTCCATCGCCTACTTCAGCGATGCCTCCGGCGAATATCAGCTCTTCATCCGGGACCAGGACGGCCTCGCGCCGCCCAAAGTGATGGATTTGGGACCGAACGCGTCGTTCTTCTACTCTCCGCGTTGGTCGCCCGATTCGAAGCACATCGCCTTATATGACAAGCATCTGCGCATCTGGTACGTCGATGTCTCCGGCGGCAAGCCGGTGAAAGTCGATACGGGCCTGCGCGGCGGCTTCGGAGCCTCGACCCAGCTTTCATGGTCGCCCGACTCTCAATGGATTGCCTACACCCGGGATCTAGAGAGCGAACTACATGCAGTGTTCCTCTACTCGCTTGCCTCCCATGTGGCAACGCAAATCACCGACGGTATGAGCAATGCGGCCAACCCGGTATTCGACGCAGGTGGAAAATATTTGTATTTCACCGCCTCGACCAACAACGGTCCGTCTGATGCCGGCATTGACCTGTCCTCTCTCGACCGTGCGACTAACGCGGGCGTCTACGTAGTCGTCTTATCGCGGATAACCCCCTCGCCCGAGCCTCCGGAAAGCGATGAGGAAAACAAAAAGAAGGCCGCTGAAGCGAACAAGGGCGACAAGCCGGACGAGGAAGCGGATAAAGCATCCGAAACGAAGAAATCGGACGACAAAAAAGTCGACAAGAAAAAAGCGGATGCCAAACCCAAACCGACGGTGATCGACCTGGCCGGCATCGGCAATCGAATTCTGTCATTGCCTATACCGTCAAGAAATTACGTGGACATGGCCGTCGGCAAGAGCGGCGTCTTGTTTCTTGCGGAAGGCGCCTCGGTGGGGCGAGCTTCGGATGAGGCGGGAACGCCGGTACGTGCGCTTTGGCGGTTCAGCACCGAGAAGCGCCAGACCGAACAGATCTTGAGCGGCGTTACGGCGTTCAAGGTTTCCTTTGACGGGGAAAAATTGTTTTACGCCCGCCAGGAGAATTGGTTTCTCGCTCCGATCTCCGAGCTGAAACCAGGCTCGCCGGATGCCAACCCCGGCAAACCGGTGAACAACCACGGAATGATGGCGGTGATCGATCCTCGCAGCGCGTGGAAGCAGATGTACCGGGAGACGTGGCATTTGCAGCGTGACTTTCTCTACGATCCTCACGCTCATGGATTGGATCTCGCCAAGATTCAAGCCAAGTACCAACCTTACCTCGAGGGTTTGGCATCGCGCGATGAGTTCACCTACCTGTGCGATGAAATGCTCGGCGAGGTTCAAGTAGGTCATATGTTCATTTCCGGGCCTCGTCCGCGGCCGGACGGACCGAAGCCGGGATTGCTGGGTGCCGACTATACGATCGAGCACAATCGCTACCGATTCTCCAAGATCTACAACGGGCAGAATTGGACGCCGTCGTTGACCGCGCCGTTGACCTCGCCGGGAATCAATATCGTGGAGGGCGATTATTTGCTGGCCGTAAACGGCCGCGAGCTGCACGCCACCGACAACATCGATAGTTTCTTCAATGGTACTGCCGGCAAGCAAACGGTTTTACGGGTGGGCAAGACTGCCGATGGCGGCGGCGCGCGCGACGTCACGGTCGTTCCGGTGGCCTCGGAATACCCGCTGCGCAATCTGGATTGGATCAACACCAACCGGCAAAAGGTAGATGCGCTGTCCGGCGGCAAGGTGGCCTATGTTTATATGCCGAACACTGCCGGCGCCGGTTACACGAATTTCAACCGCTACTTTTATGCCCAATTGGACAAGCAGGCCCTGGTTCTCGACGAACGCTACAACCAGGGAGGATTTATCGCGGATTACATCGTCAATGTTCTGGGTCAGAAGCACCTGAGCAATGCCATCGAGCGGGACGGGCAGCCGGTCCACGATCCGCAGGGTGCGATTTTCGGGCCCAAAGCAATGATCATCAATCAATCCGCAGGTTCCGGTGGGGACGCGATGCCCTGGTACTTTCGCAAAGCCGGCTTGGGCACCCTGGTGGGCACGCGCACCTGGGGAGGGCTGGTGGGCATCGGCGGATACCCCACGCTTATCGACGGCGGCTTCGTCACGGCGCCGCGCTATGCCATCTACGGCCTGTCAGGGGATTGGGAAGTCGAGGGCAACGGCATCCCGCCGGACGTGCCGGTGGAGGAACTGCCCAAGGATGCGGCCGCCGGGCACGACCTGCAGTTAGAACGTGCCGTCGCGATCGTGATGCAGCAACTGGCGGAGCACCCGGTACCGGTTTCGCCGCTTCCCGCGTATCCCGACTTTCACAAAGGCACCGACCTCGGCCGCTGAGCTCATAACTGCGAGTAACTTGGATATGCCATCTAACTATTCGACGAGTTTCCTCTGAGGGACTAGCGTTACGGCGTCGTGTGCCGTACCGGAGTCTCTTAAATGGCGGAAATCGCCCAAGCAGCCCATTCGCGCCTGGTTGTGCGCCGTTCGCCGTGGAGCGAGTTGTTCCGCAAGGAAGACTGGTGGGCCATTTGGATAGGCCTAGGATTGATCGCCGTTGCCGTCGCACTGTTCGCAGCAGGCAGCAGCATCAAATGGATTGCCATAGCGCCACAGAAGTGGAGTCATCTCTCGGACGTGGCGGGCCAGCTGAAGCAGCATGGCGTGCAATACGCGGCCCTATTCTTGCTGTGGGCGGTCGCCTTTGGGCTGGGTGCGGCCGCGCTCGGCATCAAAATCAGTCGCTTCCTGCCCGCCTTTCTCGCCTTGTATTTGGTCGCCGGCAGCATTTATTTTCTAGGATTATGGGACCAAGCCGCTCGTTACAATTTGGAACCGCCGTTGGTGGCGCTGGGGCTTGGCTTATTGATTTCCAATACGCTGGGGGCTCCAAGCTGGCTTAAGGATGGACTGCGCGTCGAGTTTTACGTGAAGACTGGGATCGTATTACTCGGTGCAGGCTTGCCGCTGACGCTCATCGCCTGGGCGGGGCCGGTAGCCATCGTGCAAGCCGCGATCGTGTCGATCGTTACCTTCGGGGTCATCTATTTCACCGCGGTACGCTTAGGATTGGATCGAAGGCTTGCGGCCACGCTGGGTACGGGAGGCGCCGTGTGCGGCGTGTCCGGTGCGATCGCGGTGGGCGGAGCTGTCGGGGCAAAAAAGGAGGAAGTCTCCGTCGCCATCTCCTTGGTCGTGGTGTGGGCGGTGGTCATGATCTTCGTGCTTCCGCTCGTTGCGAGGGCCTTGGGCCTTACCACCGGCGTCGCCGGGGCCTGGATTGGCACCTCGGAGTTCGCCGACGCAGCCGGGCTCGCTGCCGCGCAAACTTACGGCGGCTACGCGGGCAACGTTCCCGGTATCGCGGGAACCCCCGATGCGGCCGTCGCCGCATTCACGCTCATGAAAGTCATCGGCCGCGATGTATGGATCGGCGTTTGGGCTTTCGTTCTCTCCTTGATCGCCACCGCTCGCTGGGAAAACACGGGTATACAGAGTAGATCGAGGGCCGGGGAAATCTGGAGTCGCTTTCCGAAATTCGTACTTGGTTTTTTGATCGCATCGGCCGTCGTCACCTTGGTGACGCGCGGATTTGACTACGCCACCTACAAGAAGGAGGTCTTGCCCGCACTCGTAGCGCCGCTGCAGGCGTTTCGCACTTGGGCCTTTACGTTTGCTTTTTTGAGCATCGGCCTGACCACCCGCATCCGCGAGTTCGCATCGGTCGGCGCCCGACCGTTCTACGCCTTCAGCATAGGCGTCTTGGTCAATGTCGTCCTAGGCTTCGTGTTATCAACTCAAGTGTTCAACGAGTTCTGGAATCGGCTGGGCCAATGACTGCGGCCGATTCAGCGTGCTGTCTTCGGTGCAGGCATTTCAAGAATGCACCCGCCCAAGTTGAAGCCGCGCTGCCGGGGCTGTCTAGCTTAAGCTCCGCCCACGCGGCCGTGCGTTGCGACGATGGCCTCTGTGCGGTGCATGCCCGCTATGTCGCTGCTTCCAGCCTTTGCCCCGCCTTCGCGTAGCCTGTCTCCAGAATCCTATCCATGAAGCTTTCGCACTGCGCAAGCTGATCGAGCGCGACGAATTCATTGGGGCGATGCGCTTCGGCAATATCGCCGGGTCCGCAGATCACCGTCGGTACCCCCATTTTC
>JAQGOD010000342.1 GCA_028293775.1 Gammaproteobacteria bacterium | reverse complement strand
TGCCCGGCTTTGAGCAGATTGCGCGCCATGGGCGCGCCCATGTGACCGAGACCCACGAAGCCGATTTTCATTTTAGGCTGATCGTCGTATTCACCCCGCCCGATGTGGTGCTGTCATCGAACCAACGCGAGATGACGGTTTTGGTCTGCGTGTAGAACTGGATCACCTGCTTGCCATAGGGACCTAGGTCGCCCAGTTTCGAGCCGCGCGAACCGGTGAAGCTGAAGAAGGGCACGGGCACGGGGATGGGCACGTTGATGCCGACTTGGCCCACGTCAATTTCACTTTGAAACTTTCGCGCCGCCGCGCCGCTTTGCGTAAAGAGGCCCGTGCCGTTGCCGAAGGGATTCTTGTTGATCAGTTCGATCGCCTCGTCCAGGGTCTGGACGTTGACGATGACCATGACGGGACCGAAAATTTCCGTGGTATAGATTTTCATGGTCGGCGTCACGCCGGAAAATATCGTCGGCCCGATGAAATTTCCGTTCTCGAAGCCGTTGACTTTGACGCCGCGGCCATCGAGTTCGAGCTTGGCGCCCTCCTTGATGCCATCCTCGAGCAAGCCCAAAATTCGCTGTTTGGCGGTGCGCGATATCACCGGTCCCACGTCGGTGCCTTTCTCGCTGCCCGCATTCACTTTGAGCGTTTTGGCCTTGGCAACGATCTCCGGAATCCACCGTTGCGCCTCGCCTACTAAAACCGTGACCGAGGTCGCCATGCAACGCTGACCGGCGGCACCGAAGGTCGCGCCCACCAAGGCATTCAAGGACTGTTCCTTATTCGCGTCCGGCATGACGACGGCGTGATTTTTGGCGCCCATCATCGCCTGTACCCGCTTTCCGTGTTGCGTGCCCAAGTTGTAGACGTGCGTACCGACGGCGGTGGAACCGACAAAAGAAATGGCGACGATATCCGGGTGCGTGCAAATCGCATCCACCGCGCGTTTGCCGCCGTGAATGATATTGAGGACGCCGCGGGGCACGCCGGCCTCAAGTGCCAGCTCAGCCAGCAACATTGGGGTCAGCGGATCTTGTTCCGAGGGCTTGAGCACGAAGGTGTTGCCGCAAACGATGGCCATCGGGAACATCCAGAGCGGAATCATCGCCGGGAAATTAAACGGGGTGATCCCGGCGCACACACCGATGGGTTGCCGGATCGTATACGTATCCACGCCGCCGGCCACGTTTTCGGCGAATTCCCCCATCTGCAGGCTGCCGATGGAACAGGCATGTTCGACCACTTCGAGCCCGCGAAAGACGTCGCCCTCGGCGTCGGCGAGAGTTTTGCCTTGTTCGGCGCTCAACGTCTGAGCAATCCGGCTCATGTGTTCTCGAACCAGAGCTTGCAGTTTCAACATGATCCGGGCGCGCGCTGCCAACGGCGTGTGCTTCCAGGTCTTGTAGGCTTCCTTGGCTGCGGCCACGGCCGCGTCAATTTCTGCGTCGGTGGCAAACGGCACGTGCGCGAGCACTTGTTGTGTCGCCGGGTTGATGACGTCGTGCCATTCCGTCGTCTGGGACTCGACGAAGTTGCCGTTGATCAGTAACTTGACGGTATCGGTGGCTTGACTCTTCGCTGCGGGATTGGGTGTCATGACGGTGCCTCTCTAAAGTTGCGGGCGATCGAGCAGTTCCCTGGCTATCACCAGCCGTTGGATCTCGTTCGTGCCCTCATAAATCTGTGTGATGCGTGCATCGCGGTAATATCGCTCGACGTCGTAGTCTGCTAGATAGCCGTAACCGCCGTGAATCTGGATGGCATGGGAGCACACCCGTTCGGCCATCTCCGAGGCGTACAGTTTAGCCTGGCAAGCCTCTGAAAGGCAGGCCTCGCCGGCGCTGCGCAGGCGGGCGGCGTGGTGCGTCAGCAGCCGCGCCGAATTGATGGCAATGTGCATGTCGGCTAACATGTCGCTGATGCTGCCGAATTTTGCGATGGGTTGGCCGAATTGTCGGCGTGTTTGCGCATAGGCCAGCGCCGCTTCGAAGGCCGCGCGCGCGATACCGATGGCTTGCGCAGCGATGCCGATGCGGCCTCCCTCCAAATTGGATAGAGCTATCGATAACCCCTTGCCTCGGGGTCCCAACAGGGCATCGGCGCCCACCTTGCAGTTTTCGAAAGTGATGGCACAGGTGTCGGAAGCGCGGATACCGAGCTTGTGCTCCGGACGCCCGACCACAAAGCCAGGCGTGTCGGTTGGAATAATGAATGCGGAAAGTCCCTTTTTGCCCAGTTCCGGATCGGTGACCGCAAACACAATCGCTATTTTCGCCCGCTTGCCGTTGGTAATGAATTGTTTGGTGCCGTTCAACACCCAGTTCCCGCCCTCGAGGGTCGCGCGGGTCTTCAAGTTATGCGCTTCCGATCCGGCCTGGGGTTCCGTCAAGCAAAAGCATCCAATGGAACGTCCCTGCGCCATGTCGGTGAGATAGCGCCGCTTCTGCTCTGCATCCCCGTATTTGAGTATGGGGCCGCAACCGACGGAGCTATGCACGCTGACCAGCGTGGCCGTGGCCGCATCGCCGGCGGCGATTTCCTCGATCGCGAGCGCGTAAGCGATGTAGTCGGTGTATGAACCTCCCCACTCATCGGGCACCATCATGCCGAGAAGTCCCAGCTCGCCGAGCTTGGCCACTGCGGAGTCTGCAATCCAGCCGTCCTTTTCCCATTGGCGAGCGTAGGGTTTCAATTCTTCGAGTGCAAAATCACGCGCGCTGTCGCGGATCAGGCGTTGCTCTTCGGTGTAGGGATCCATGGGTTGCTCAATCGCGG
>JAQGOD010000310.1 GCA_028293775.1 Gammaproteobacteria bacterium | reverse complement strand
AGATCGGGCCTGTTATGCAGCGAAAGAGAACGGCCGCAATCGCGTTCACCTCTACAGCGCAGACGATCGCGACATCGACGACCGCCGCGGTGAGATGGGGTGGGTGACTCGCTTACATGCCGCCCTGGAGCAGGATCGCTTCGAACTCTATACGCAGGAGATCCGCTCGACCCGCGCTCGTGCGGGCGAGCCGGCCAGCTCTCACGAGGTGCTTCTAAGGCTGCGCGATGAAGAGGGGCAGATTGTGCTGCCGAGGTTCTTTATCCCGGCCGCCGAGCGCTTCGGTCTCATGCCTCAACTTGACCGTTGGGTCATCGAGCATGCCTTTGCAGAGCAGAGCAGGCGCGCGCAGCCGGGCGTGACTGCACCGCGCTGCATGATCAATCTTTCCGGGGCCTCACTCGACAACCCGGACTTAGCCGATTTTATCGGCGAGCGGTTGGCGCATTATCAGCTGCCGCGCGGGAGCATCGGCTTCGAACTGACGGAAACGGCCGCGATCTCGCGGCTCGCCACGGCGGTGAGGGTGATGAACCGTCTCAAGGATCTGGGCTGTGCCGTGGCGTTGGACGATTTTGGCAGCGGGATGTCTTCTTATGGTTATCTGCGAGGCTTGCCCGTCGACATCCTGAAAATCGACGGTAGCTTCGTGCGCGACATGACCCGCGATGCGGTGGCTTTTGCCATGGTGGAATCCATGCACAAAGTTGCGCGCGCGATGGGAATTCGCACCGTCGCCGAGTGGGTGGAAAACGATTCGACGCTGGCTGCGCTGAAGCGCATGGGCGTCGACTATGTGCAGGGACGGGGGATCTCGGCCGAGGAGCCTTGGTCCGAGGCTTATGGGAGCGAAAAGCGCGCCGCTATTTGCTGACGTCGGCGGTGGTCGCGGCGGGCAACTCCGCTTCGAGGCCTACCGTGGCGATGACGCCATCGGCCTTTTGCAATACTTCGCGGGCGTAGTCCCAATGAATCGCGACGGTGGTATCGCCGACCGCGGACTTGAGCAAGTCGGAAAATTGATCGATGTCGGGCTCGAAGCTCTGACCTTGCGCGTCAACCGGCGGATGCGCCTCGAGCAGAAGTTCTCCGTCGATCCATGCCACTTTCACCGGCACATTGATCAGGCGCACCGGCGTGCCGACCGGGATCAGCGGGAACAGCGCTTCCACATCGTCGGGATACATGCGTACGCAGCCGTGAGTTACGGCCAGCCCCACGGCAATGGGGTTGTTGGTGCCATGAATGAGATACGTGCCATTGCCGGCGGCCAAGCGCATGGCGTAGGCCCCGAGCGGATTATCGGGACCGGGTCCCACCTTGGGCGGCAGAGGATCGCCCGCCGCGGCATGTTCTTTGCGTACCGACTCCGGCGGATACCAGGTCGGGTTCTTTTCCTTTTGGATCACGCGGGTGAGGCCGAGCGGTGTGCGCCAGTCCATCTTGCCGATGCTGACGGGATACGTGATCACTTCGATGGGAGCGCCGCGCTTCGGCTTCGGGTAATAGTAGAGGCGATGCTCGGGAAGGTTAACGACGATTCCTTCGTGCGGCCCGGGCGGCAAAATGTGCCGGTTCGGAACCACGAGTTCCTTGTCTGCGCCGGGCAACCAGGGATCCACGCCGGGATTGACCCGGATGATTTCTTCGGAGCCTAGGCTGAACTTTCTCGCCAGATCGTAGAGGGTGTCCTCGTAAACGGTTTTGACGGTCTGGTCTTGCCCGACGACGGTGTCGTCGGGTTTGGCGAGCGTGTACGTGGTCGCATTCGCGGACGTTATGGCCGCGCAAGCCAGCAGAACAATGTACGCCGCCGGCGCCGCAATGCGTTTCAAATTGAGTTTCACTTCGGTTAGCGTAGCACGTGCCTGGCGCATTTTAGCACGGTATCCTTGTCGGCCCTTTTTACAAGAGTAAGCGGGATGATTACAGCAGCAATCTGGATCGAACAAGAACTCAAGCGGCAGGAGAAAGAACAGTGAAGCGTGGAGCGAAAATAGGGTTGTTGCTGGCGGCGGCTGTCTCGGTCTCGCCGGGGACGTCGATTGCGCAGGCTCCCGCCGGCCTTAAATCCTACGTCATCGAGGATTCACCGATATTGGTGCTCATGCACGTGCGGGTCATCGACGGCACGGGCGCGGCGCCCGTGGAGGATCAGCGCATCGACATCGAGGGCGGCAAGATCAGCCGCGTGCAGAGCGCGAAGGTTAAAGGCGCGTTGCCGGCGAATGCCAAGGTTTTGGATCTGTCGGGAAAGACGGTGATCCCGGGCCTGGTGGGAATGCACGAGCATCTCTTTTATACGGGTCCCGACCGAGGCAAAGATGGGCTGCCGTTTTGGGTCGAGATGATCGACAGCGGGCCGCGCCTGTATCTGGCCGGCGGCGTCACGACCGCACGCACCACCGGCAGCATGGAGCCCTACACCGACTTGTCCTTGAAGAAGCTCATCGATAAGGGAGAAAAACCGGGACCAAAGCTGCGCATCACCGGCCCGTATATCGGCGATCTATTGAGTATCGCGCCGCAGCTGCATACCTTGAGCGATCCGGAGGATGCGGGCAGGACCGTGGATTATTGGGCAGCGGAGGGGGTGACTTCGTTCAAGGCTTACATGGGCATCAAGCCCGAAGAGCTTAAGGTTGCCGTCGAACACGCCCACGCCAAGGGCTTGAAGATAACCGGGCATCTGTGCGCGGTGGGCTTCAGGGAAGCCGCGGCGCTCGGGATCGACAATCTCGAGCACGGCATCGTCGTCGACACCGAGTTTCTGCCCGGCAAGAAGCCCGGCATTTGTCCGGCGAAGGAGGCGGCTGAGGATTTTGCGAAGAATGTGGATATCGAAGGCGCGCCGGTACAGGACATGATTCGCGATCTGGTCAGCCACCATGTGGCCGTGACCTCGACGTTGGCGGTGTTTGAAATCACGGTGCCGAATAAACCCACCATGAGCAAGATGCTGCGCGCGCAGGACGCGCTCAGCCCGGCGGCTTGGTCGACGTACCTGCGGGTTCGCAGCGCGATCGCCGAGGAAAACGACCCCTTGAGCGCGGTGTCGCTCAAGAAGGAAATGCAATTCGAGCGCGACTTCGTCAAAGCCGGCGGATTGCTGCTGGCGGGCTGCGATCCCACCTCATTCGGCGGCGTGCTGCCGGGTTTCGGCGATCAGCGCGGCATTGAACTGCTGGTGGATGCCGGCTTCACAGCGGTGGAAGCGATTCATATCGCAACCCAAAACGGCGCCATATTCTTAGGAGAGAGCGATAGCATCGGCTCCATCGCCGCCGGTAAGGCGGCGGACCTGGTGGTCATTGCGGGGAATCCCGCACAGAACATCGACGACATCGAGAAGGTGCAGATCGTGTTCAAGGACGGCATGGGATTCGATCCGGTAAAGCTAACCCGCTCGGTTCAGGGGCTCGTCGGCCAGCGGTAGCCCGACGATACGCAGGCGATTCCCATGTCCAATTCCAACGTGCGACTCCTGGCTGCCGACGAACCGCCGGCGTTTCTCGAGCTTCTGTTTCCGGGAGAGAGCAATTTCCTGATCGTGGTTGATCACGCCGGCTCTCGCATTCCGCGCGCACTGGATAATTTGGGACTGCCCGTCACGGATTTGCAGCGTCACATCGCCTGGGACATCGGCGCGCTCGGGGTGGCACGGCGAGTGGCGGCCGCGCTCGGCGCGCCCTTGGTGGCGCAAAATTATTCCCGGCTGGTGATCGATTGCAATCGGGATCCCAAAGTGCCGAGTTCCATTCCCCTCATCAGCGAGACCAGCGAGATTCCCGGCAATCGCAATTTAAGTTCCGGCGATATCGCCGCTCGGCGCGCGGAAGTTTTCGAGCCCTACCACCGCCGAATCCGCGAATTGCTCGATGAGCGGCTGGCGGCCGGCCGAACCACCATTCTGGTGGCGCAACACACCATGACCGATGTCTATCATGGCGTACGCCGCGGCATGCACGCCGCGGTGCTTTACAACCGCGATCGACGGTTTGCGGGACTCACGCTTGATAAGTTGCGGCGGGACCCAAGCTTGGTGATAGCGGACAACGAGCCCTATTTCGTCAGCGATGAGACCGATTACACGGTGCCTCATCACGCGGAGGCGCGCTCCTTGCCCTATGTGGAAATTGAGATTCGCCAGGACCTGGTGACCGGCGAGGCGGGGCAGGCGGATTGGGCGGCGCGCATAGCGCTCGCGCTCGAGGACGCTGAACGGGAGTTTATCTCATGACACAAGCACAACAGCAGCCCGCTCTGTTCGTATCGCACGGCGCACCGACTTTCGCGATCGAACCGGGATTGCTGGGGCCCAAACTGAGACGCTATGGCGAGCGCCTCTCGAATCTCGCCGCGGTGGTCGTGGTGTCGGCGCACTGGCAGACACCGGGCGTGCAAGTGATGCGCACGGGTAAACCTGAAACCATTCACGATTTCGGCGGCTTCCCGCCGGCCCTCTATCGTATTGAGTACCCTGCGCCCGGAAACCCGGCGCTCGCCACCGAAACGCGGGGACTGCTCGAGGCGGCGGGATTCGAGGCGTCGTTCGACGAGAGCCGAGGACTCGACCACGGCGTTTGGGTGCCGATGTTGTACTTGCTGCCCGAGGCTCCAACGCCGGTCTTTCAAGTATCGCTGCCGTTTGATTTCAACGCGGCCGACGCACTTCGCTTAGTGTGGGCGCTCGCACCGCTGCGTGAGCGGGGTGCGATGGTCATGGGTTCGGGCAGCCTCACGCACAATTTGCGCGAGATCGGGCAGTCCGACCCGAACATGACCGAGTATGCCCACGAGTTCACTGCCTGGGTGCGGAAGCACGTGCAGGAGAAGGACCTCGCGGCGCTGGCAGACTATCGACGCCGCGCGCCTCACGCCCGGCGTGCGCATCCCACCGAGGAGCATTTCCTGCCTTTGTTGGTGGCGGTGGGCGCGAGCGGCGGTGAGGACGCCGTGGAGGTCATCGAGGGCGGAATGACCTACGGCGTGCTTTCGATGGAGTCGTACGGGTTCGCGCCACATCGCGCTGCAGCATAATTCTTCACTTCCAAATTCGCCTACCGGGGCCCCGCTTGGCGACTCGACGCATAGTCTGACACGCAAAAGCGCGACTGGCCCAATGCTTGGGCGGCGGCCCGCGCCCATGATGGAGCCTGGTATTAATAAGAGGGCGCAGCGATGTCAGCCATATCAAGATGCAGCAATCTGGCGCTAATCGCCGCCGCCGCGGTATTTGGGACCGCGACTTTCGGGCTGCAAACTCAGGCAGCAACGCCTGATTTGACCCGTCAGGCGCCACAAACGGAGCCAGGTGTTGCTTCGAAGGCAAATCCGCCGCTGGATCGGTCGGGCAAACGGCGTTTCGGCAAAGCGTCCTTCTATGCGGGCAGGTTTGTGGGCAGAAAAATGGCCAACGGCAAAATAATGAATCCGCACAACCACAGCGCTGCCAGCAAGACTCTTCCGCTGGGAACCACCGCCAAGGTGACCAATCTTGAAACCGGAAAAAGCGCTGTGGTCACCATCGAGGATCGCGGGCCTTACGTCGGCGGACGCATCGTCGATCTCACGCCGGCTGCCGCGCAACAAATCGGGCTGACCGGTCAGAAGGGTGTGACGAGAGTGGAAGTCGCGCCAATCACCGTGCCGCAACCCGACGGCACGCTGAAATTGGGCGCCGCGGCCGGCGAGAATGCCGGTGCGGTGCAAGCGGCGCGCTACGAGGCACCGCCTCCTCGCCGAGTAGCGTCCTCGGACTAGCGGCAGGCTACAAGGGTCATGCGGTCGGCGTCTCGCCGCGCAGTACCTGAAGAAACCGGGACCGCTCGATATTCCCGCCGCTCAATATCACTGCGACGCTCTTTCCTGGCATGCGTTGGCGATCCTGAAGCAGGGCTGCGAGCGGCGCGGCGCCAGCACCTTCGGCGATCTGGTGGGTGTCGTCGAAATAAATCCTCATCGCTTCGGCGATTTCGTCTTCGCTGACTTGCACGAAACGGGAAACGCCGCGGCAGATGATTTCGATGGCTTGCTCATTGGGTTCGCGGGTGGCCAGTCCGTCGGCGAAGGTATTCGAAGAGGGCGACTCGAGCGCGCGCCCGGCTGCAAAGGACTGGGCGGTGGCCGGCGCCTTGATGGGGCCGACGCCGATGATTTCGGTTTTCAGGCCCAGCAGATCGCGTGCGGTAATCAATCCGCAGATACCTGAGCCCATGCCGACGCCCACATAGACGGCATCCAAGGCGCCGCCGTCCCGAAACAGCTCGAGCGCGTAGCTGGCGACGCCGGCAATGAGATCGCGATGAAAAGAGGGGATGAAATGTAGGCCTTGGATGGCGGCGACGCGGAAAGCTTCGTGTTTGGCCTCGTCGAAGTCGCGCCCAAACTCAACCAGTTTTGCTCCGAACCCGGCGATCGCGGAATTCTGATCGGAAGAGTTGCCGAGGGGCACGTAGATCGTCGCGGGAACGCCGGCGCGGGCGGCGGCGAAGGCTATGGATTGACCGTGGTTGCCGCGCGTCGCCGATATGACACCGGGGACTGCCGCTGCGGCCTGCCCCAAGCGGTGCAAGTACACGATGCCGCCGCGAACCTTGAATGCGCCGGTAGGCGTGTGATTCTCGTGCTTCACGCGCACATTGCAGCCGGCGCGCATTTTAAGCTTCGGCCATGCATACGAAGGGGTCGGGGGCATCACGCGGTAAACGAGTTCCGCGGCGTCGTGAAGCTCCTGCAGATCGAAGGACATGGGGTCGGACATTAGTGGCAGCAGCCGCGCTGCTCTTGAATGGGCGGGCAGGCCACCGTGCCGTAAGAGCAAAACACGCAACAATCCCCGCTCTTGGGTCGAAGCAGCGCCTTGCAGCCGCCGCATTCATAAAAATATTGGCAGGCATCGGTGGGCATGGTTTCCCCGCGCTGATGGCCGCACGCGGGACAGGTGATGATGGATTGCAATAAGACTTCGCTCACGATATTGCTAGACTAACCGCGACCGCGAGACATTGTTAGGAAACTTAAAGATGCATATTGATCGCG
>JAQGOD010000282.1 GCA_028293775.1 Gammaproteobacteria bacterium | reverse complement strand
CGCTCGAGAATTGACGATTAGCACAGTGCGGCAGCCGAGGCGCTCGGCGGTCTGCTCCACGAAGCGAGCCTTCTTGCCGGTAGCCTCGATGAGCGCGAATCGGCGGCGCGGATTGACGATGGCCATCACGAGTCCTGGAAAGCCGGCACCGGTGCCGACATCGGCCAGGCGCTCGCCGCGCAAGTAAGGCTGCAAACTCAAGCTGTCAAGCACATGTTTGCGCAGCATCCCGGGGCGATCGCGGATCGCGGTTAAATTGAATTGCGCGTTGCCCTGCTCGAGTTCATCCACCAGCCGCAGCAGCGACTCCACTTGCGCGCGGTCGAGCGCTACTCCGAGTTCTCCAGCGCCCGAGGCGAGTATGTCGCGTTCCAGGTCTTGCACAGGTTTAGCGATCGGCAGGGAGCTCTGTCGAGTTGAGCGCAATGACCAGCTGCGCATCCGCCGCATCGGCCTCGCTCTCCAGATGCACGGCGAAGGCAATGTTCCCGTCGGCGCCCTCGCAGGCTGGGGCTCCAACCGGGAGGGCATTCTTCGTCCAGAGGCCGCAGGCGTCGGCGAATATTTGTGCGGACTCGGTCAGTGGCAGGCGCACGGTCGCTTCAACACGCGACAATCGATCGTGCTTGAAGCACACGAGGTATTCGGACGGCAAGCGCGCCATGAAGCGCGGTGCCTTGCCCTCGACGGCATAGCACTCGGGGTCATCGGGGGGCGCTGCACCGGCGGCCGGCGGAGCCGCGTCGCGAAACAATAGGACCTCGTGCAGCGCCAAGGGAATATCTTTGAGAGCGCTGCCGAAAGGAGCGATGAGAAGGACATGCCAATCGTAAGAAGCATCTAAAGTGGGCGCTACTGGCGGCGCGGCGACCGGTTTGGGATGGGGCGCTGCACAGGCAGCCGCCGTCAACGCCGCGATCGCCGCCAGGGTCTGCCGAGCATGGATCAGCATACGATGCATTCAGACCTCAGCCAGTCGCTTGATGAGCGTTTCCAATTCCGCGTCGGCTTGGGCCGCCCCGGCTTGGGCTGCCCCGGCATCGGCGTCATTCCGCCGCGGCACGCGCCGCAAGGCCTGCAGTGCGGTCTCTTTGAGCTTCGAGCAAGACTTCCTGTAGTGGACGCGCCAGTCCGAAACCAGCTCATGCTCGAAGAATTCGTAATCCCGATCGTTGATGATGGCATCGAGCACCATCGCGCATATGGCCAACTGCTGCACACGAGGCCAGGACAAGGTAGGTGCAGAGCAGCCCTCGGCGAAGCAGCGGCGCAAGTACGCGGGCGGGTCGGCGCTCGCGATGTCGTCCAGCAGATCGCCGACGTCGTAGGATTGAATCAAATGCTCGAAGCCCGCCATCGACTGCATTATCCTCGCCGTGTGAGAACATGGGAAATAATGAACCGACTTTATTTATCGCTGCTGCTGGTCTCGTCACTGTTGCCTGATACCCCGCTGCTCGCCGCCACGCGCGTCGAACGCGGCAATTTGACCTTCGACAACATCCCGGAACCGTCCGCGGGATTGACGGAAAAAGTGCAGGGTTATCTCAATGCGCGCCAGGCAACGCCGCTCGGCTGGTCGCCGAAGGGCCAACTGCTGATCGCAACGCGCTTCGGCGATGTCGATCAGCTGCACCTGGTGGAGCAGGCAGGCGGCGCACGGCGTCAATTGACCTTCCTGCGCGAGCCGATCACGCAAGCGGCGTTTTCGCCGGACCCCGCGCGCAGCGCCTATGTCTATCTCAAGGACGAAGGCGGCAATGAGAATGCGCAGCTTTACTATCAGAGGCTCGGCGAGCCCGCAAAGCTGCTGACGGACGGCAAATCCTTGAACGGCGCTCCGATCTGGTCGAACGGCGGCCGCGAAGTCGCCTTCTTCAGCACCGCTCGGGACGGCCATAGCTACGACATCGATATCGTCGATCCGGAATCGGGGACTTTGCCGCGGCTCGCCTTGACCGCGGACGCAAGCGGCGCGGCGTGGTCGGTGCTCGATTGGTCGCCCGACGATTCCAAGCTGCTCGTGCTGAAAGAGGTTTCCGTCGCCGAGAGTTATCTCTACGTCGTTGATCTGAATTCCGGACAAAAGCGCGAGGTGGATCCCTCGCCTACGAAAGTCGGCGTCGTTTCGGCAAAATTTTCGCGCGACGGTCAAGGCGTGTACTTGATCTCGGACCGAGATGGCGAATTCGCGCGGCTGCGCTACGTCAATCTCTTCAACAACGAAAAGAGCGTCATTTCGGGCTACATTCCCTGGGATATCGAGGAATTGGCGATTTCGCGCGACGGGCACTACTTGGCCTTCGTCAGCAACGAGGCGGGCACCGGCAAGCTCAACCTGCAGGATTTGCGCACGCATCAAGACCTCGCGCCGCCGCGCCTGCAGAAGTTGGGGATCATCGGCTCCTTGAGCTTCGATGCCGAGGGCAAGCGGCTGGCTTTCGGATTTGCGGCGGCGAACCAGCCGCGGGACGCATATGTGCTGGACATCGCCGAGAACCGCCTCCAACCCTGGACTCGCAGCGAAGCGGGACCGGTGGATCTTTCCAAGTTCGTGCTGCCGACGCTTAAAGAGTTTCCGACCTTCGATCGAGTGGATGGCAAGGCGCGCCAGATCCCGCTGTATGCCTACGAGCCGACGACGCCCGGTCCGCACCCCATACTCATTACGCTGCATGGCGGCCCCGAATCGCAGTTCCGTCCGGGATTCGATCCGTGGATTCAGTTTGTGGTGAACGAGCTCGGCTTCGCGGTGATTGCGCCCAACGTGCGCGGCTCATCGGGTTATGGCAAGAGCTATATGGCGCTCGACAACGGCACTCTGCGCGAGGACGCCGTGAAGGACATCGGCACCATGTTGGTGTGGATCGCTCTGCAAAGCAGCTTCGATGCCAAGCATGTGGTGGTCGCGGGCGGCTCGTATGGAGGCTATTTGAGTCTGGCGACCATGGTCAATTACGGCGACCGATTGCGCGGCGGCGTGGACGTGTCCGGCATCGCCGACTTTGTGAGCTTTCTGAGCAATACGGCGCCTTACCGGCAGAACCAGCGGCGCGCCGAGTACGGCGATGAACGCGATCCCGACATGCGCAGCTTCTTGAGGCGAATCTCGCCTCTGGCCAATGCCGATCGGATAACCCGTCCGATGCTGGTCGTTCACGGCAAGAATGATCCGCGAGTCCCCTTGTCGGAAGCCGAGCAAATCGTCTTCAAGTTGCGCGCCAAGGGCCGCGAGGTCTGGTACCTGCTGGCGGCCGACGAGGGACACGGCTATCGAAAGAAGCCTAACCGCGACGCCTACTACGAGACGTTCGCGCAGTTCTTGACGGCGCTGCGTGAGTGAGCGCTAAGGGTACAGTTATTTGCTATTGGTGGTCGCGGTGGTCAGCGGCGAAGGCTGCTTCGCGAAGTACTCGGCGGCAATTTGTACGTCTTCGTCGGTTTTCAACAGCTGCGCCATGCCTGCCATGACCACGTTCTTGCGGCGGCCATTGCGGTAAGAGATCAAGGCCTGTTCAAGATAGTCCTCATGCTGTCCGGCCAGCACGGGGGGCTTGGGGTTCAGGGGCGCCTCGACGCCAAGACCCGTCTCGCCGTGGCAGGCGACGCAGGCAGCGACTTGTTTCGGCGGCTTGGCCTGGGTACTCGCGCCGGGTTTCACCGCCTCGGGACCTTGCAGGTAGGCGGCGATGTCTTGAATATCCTGATCCGACAGCGAGGCCGCTTGCGCGTGCATGGTCGCGTGGGGCCTCAAGCCCTCTCGATACTCCTGCACTGCCGCGATCAAGTACTCGGCAGTTTGGTGACGCAGCTTCGGCACGCTGTAATCGGGATAGGCGTTCTTGTAATTGGCGACGCCGTGGCAGCCGTAGCAGGTATAAAATTTCTTCTCGCCCTGGACCGGATCACCCGCGGCGTGCGCGCCCATTGACAGGCTTAAAGTCAGCGCGGCGCCGACGACCCAGCTTAAGGGCTTCAATCGAAAAAGCATCTAGTTCTCCGAGCCTTTGAGATCAGTAAAGTGCGCTGATGTTAAAGAGTGGGCGGGCAAATTGCCACTAGGCGGCTCGATCGCGCTTCTTCAAGTGCACCAGCAACTGCGACACCGCGGCAGGCGTCAGTCCCGGAATGCGCGCGGCTTGCCCCAACGTTTCCGGCCGCACATCGCAGAGGCGCTGGCGCGCTTCGTTCGAAAGCCCGGAGACTTGCGAGTAATCGATGTCAGCGGGCAAGAGCAGTTCCTCGTGTTTCAGCTGCCGCTCGATCTCATCGCTCTGGCGCTTCAAGTAGCCCGAATATTTCGCCTGCACCTCGACCTGAAGTTTTACTTGTTCCCGCAGGCGCTCGTCGTGCCAGTCGGCGGCCGGGCCGGGTGCCGCGCAGGTCAGATCGTCGTACGAGATTTCCGGCCGACGCAGCAAGTCGAAGGCATGGGCCTCGCGCAACAGCGGGGCCTTGAGCTTGCCGAGCAATGCCGTATCGACCTCGCCAGGTTGAACGACGGCATGCTCGAGCCTGTCGATCTCCGACTCGACAATGCCGCGCTTGCGCTGAAAGAACTCCCAACGTTCATCATCGACCAAGCCCAGCGCTCTACCGTGTTCGGTCAGACGCAGATCCGCATTGTCTTCGCGCAGGGACAGACGGTACTCGGCGCGGCTGGTGAACATACGGTACGGCTCGGTCGCACCGCGGGTGATCAAATCATCCACCAGCACGCCGATATACGCTTCGCTGCGCTTCGGACACCAGGCGTCGCGTCCCTGCAGCGCCGCGTTGATGCCGGCAAGCAGCCCCTGCGCGGCCGCTTCCTCATAGCCGGTCGTTCCGTTGATCTGGCCCGCAAAATAGAGCCCTGCGAGAAATTTGCTCTCCAGGCTGTACTTCAAATCGCGCGGATCAAAAAAATCGTACTCGATGGCATAGCCCGGCCGCGTGATGTGCGCCTGTTCGAAGCCTGCGATGCTGCGCACGAATTCATACTGCACATCGAAGGGCAGGCTGGTCGAGATGCCGTTGGGATAGATCTCGTGCGTATCCAAGCCCTCGGGTTCGACGAAGATTTGATGCGACTGCTTGTCCGCGAACCGCACCACCTTGTCCTCCACAGAGGGGCAGTAGCGCGGGCCGACCCCTTCGATCAAACCGGTGAACAGCGGCGAACGCATCGTCGCGGCACGAATGATGTCGTGAGTACGTTCGTTGGTCGCCGTGATGTGGCAGGGGATCTGGCGCGGGTGCACAGCGCGAGTGCTGAGATACGAGAACACCGGCCGCGGTTCATCGCTGTGCTGCTCGCGCAGCGCCGAAAAATCGATGCTGCGGCCGTCGATCCGCGGCGGCGTGCCGGTTTTCAACCGCCCGACTCGCAACTGCAATTCGCGCAGACGCGCCGCCAGGTGCGTCGAGGGCGCATCGCCCGCCCGGCCGCCCGGATGACTTTCGAGCCCGACGTGAATTTTGCCGCCCAAAAAAGTACCCACGGTCAGCACCACCGCCTGGGCACGCAATTCGATGCCGCTTTGCGTCATCACGCCGACCACCCGATCGCCCTCGAGCAGCAAATCAGCCGCCTCTTGCTGGAAGAGCGTCAAATGATCCTGCGATTCGAGGATGCGCCGTATGGCGCGGCGGTACAGTTGTCGGTCCGCCTGCGCGCGGGTGGCGCGCACGGCCGGGCCCTTGCTGGCGTTCAAGGTGCGAAACTGTATGCCCGCCTGGTCGGTGGCACGTGCCATCGCACCGCCGAGCGCGTCGATTTCTTTGACCAGATGCCCTTTGCCGATGCCTCCGATCGCGGGGTTGCAGCTCATCTGCCCCAGGGTCTCGATGTTATGCGTGAGCAGCAACGTACTCGCCCCCATGCGCGCGGCCGCGAGGGCAGCTTCGGTGCCGGCATGGCCGCCGCCTATCACGATGACCTGGTATTGCTTCGCGAAACGCATCAGGCTGAATCTACTCGTTTTTTATCAGGGGTCGCTACCTTAAACCTATGCTCAAAAAATCACCAGGGAACCATTGCGCTTGTGTCCGCCTCTCACTCCTACACGCTTGAGAAAATCGAGGAGCGGATAATGGGCCGCAATACGTCAAACACCCCGGGCCAAGATCATGGCGGCGCAGGCATCCTGGCCGCTGCCGTCATCGTCGCCCTCGTGGTGGGCCTCATCGGCATTTTTGACGTCGCAGCCGGCACGCCTCTGCAAATCGGCCAGCCAGCTCCGGACTTCACGGCCGCCGATACCCAGGGCAACCAGGTTCATTTGAATGATTACCGCGGCAAAATCGTGGTGCTGGAATGGACCAATGCCGACTGCCCTTACACGCGCAAGCATTACAACAGTGGCAACATGCAAAGTGTGCAGGGCCTTGCGCGCGACAACGGCATCGTTTGGCTCACCGTCATTTCCTCCGCGCCGGGCAAACAGGGCTACGTCAACGGTGCCGGTGCGGATGCCCTGACTCAATCGCGCAAGGCGGTCCCCAGCGCAGTGATCTTGGATCCAGCGGGTACCGTGGCGCGTTTGTACGCTGCGAAGACGACGCCGCAGCTGTTCGTCATCGATCCGAACGGCGCCTTGCAGTACATGGGCGGCATGGACAGCATCGCAACTTCGGATGAAGCGGATATCGCTCGCGCCGAGCCGTATCTCAAAGAAGCGATGATGGCCGTCGCCCAAGGTCACGCGGCGCCCCGCGCGGTAACCCGACCGTACGGGTGCTCCATCAAATACTGACCGCGGGAGCGGAACTTTGGGTCCGCGGTGAACGGGTATAGTCGGGCGGTGACCATTCGTCGTGCCATCCCCGCTGAACGCAAAACATTAGAGGCGCTGCAGTTGCGCGCATCGCTCGGCAACGAAGGGGATCGCGAAGCCTTGCTGCGCCATCCCGATGCAATCGACATGCCGGTGGAGCAGATCAGCGCCGGAGGCGTATTCGTACTGGAACAGGGGGGCACCATCGTCGGTTTTTCCGCCATCCTGCCCCGCGATGATGGCGACACGGATCTTGACGCGTTGTTCGTCGATCCCGGCACCCAACGGCGCGGCGTGGGACGCACGCTGCTCGAGCATTGCGCCGAGGTGGCGCGCAGCGGGGGCTCGAATGTCTTGCATGTCGTGGGCAACACGCACGCGAAGCAGTTCTACCTTGCGTGCGGTTTTGTCATCGTCGGCAGCTTCGAGACCCGCTTTGGCGCGGCGCTATTGATGCGAAAAATGCTCTGAGGGCGCTGGCCGACGACGGCTATTCCACGGCCACGGGAATGCCTGCAAATTTTCCTGCCCATTTCGCGGGCCCCGTCTCGTGCACCGATTCACCGTCCGCGCTGACCGCCACCGTGACCGGCATGTCCTTGACCTGGAATTCGTACACCGCTTCCATGCCCAGTTCCGGAAACGCGACGACGCGGCTGGCGCGAATGGCGTTAGACACCAGGAAAGCCGCTCCGCCGACGGCGATCAAGTAGGCGGAGCGATGCTTGGCGATGGAGGCGACGGTTTCAGGTCCCCGCTCGGCCTTTCCGATCATCGCCAAGAGTCCCGATTTGCCAAGCATGGTGTCGGTGAATCGATCCATGCGATTGGCCGTGGTCGGGCCCGCCGGTCCTACCACCTCGCTGCCCACCGGATCGACTGGGCCGACGTAGTAGATCACGCGGCCGGTGAAATCCAAGCCATCGGGCAGGGGCTTGCCGGAATCGAGCAAGGCGCAGATGCGCTTGTGCGCGGCATCGCGACCGGTCAGGAGCTTGCCCGACAACAGCATGCGCTCGCCCGGTTTCCAGGTGGCGATTTGCTCTTTCGTCAGACCGTCGAGCGATACGCGGCGTGCGCCGGCATCCGGACGCCAATTGACTTTGGGCCACAGGTTGAGATCCGGCGGCGTCAGCACCGCCGGACCACTGCCATCCAAGGTAAAGTGGATATGGCGGGTCGCCGCGCAATTCGGAATCACCGCGACCGGCAGTGATACCGCATGGGTCGGATAATCCAGAATCTTGACATCCAGTACCGTGGTCAGCCCGCCCAAGCCTTGCGCGCCTAACCCTAACGCATTCACCCGCCGATAAATTTCCAGCCGCAACTCCTCCAACGGCGTTTTCGGCCCGCGCGCGATCAGCTCGCCGATGTCGATCGGCTCCATGAGCGACTTCTTCGCAAGCAGCATGGCCTTCTCCGCGCTGCCCCCGATACCGACGCCGAGCATTCCGGGCGGGCACCACCCCGCCCCCATCTCAGGCACCCTTTCCAGCACCCAGTCGGCGACGGAATCGGCCGGGTTCAGCATCGCGAACATGGACTTGTTTTCCGATCCTCCGCCTTTCGCGGCGACGGTAATCTCGACCTGATCCCCGGGAACCAATTCGGTGTGGATGACGGCCGGTGTATTGTCGCGGGTGTTGCCGCGCTTGAATGCCGGATCTGAAACGATGGAAGCGCGCAGTTTATTCGCCGGGTCAAGATAGGCGCGGCGCACGCCCGCATTGATCATGGATTCCAGGTCCGAGGTTGCGTCCCAAGACACCCCCATACCCACTTTGACGAATACCACCACGATGCCGGTGTCCTGGCAGATCGGCCGGTGGCCTTCGGCGCACATGCGAGAATTGGTGAGAATCTGCGCAATGGCATCGCGCGCCGAGGGACTTTGCTCGATCTCGTAGGCACGCCCCATGGCGCGGATGAAATCCGCAGAGTGGTAGTAAGAAATGTATTGCAGGGCGCCGGCGACACTGGTAATCACATCGGCTTCGCGAATGACGGTCATGGTGTCCTCAAAACAAAAGTCCAACTGTGCCGCAAATCTACCAACATGCTCCAAGCGTGGGTAGCGAATCCCCTACAATCTGATGTAGGGAGAAAGGCATGCGGCAGATATCTTGGGCGCTGGTGTGGATTGGCTTGTGCGCGTGGTGGACACCGCGCGCCGCTGCGCAAGATACGGCGTCGCTGCCCTTGACGGAATGCCGGCTCGAACACCCGCTGCGCCTGACCTCCATTCCCGCTCGCTGCGGCACATTGCGTGTGCCGCTGGACCGCGAGCATCCCAAGGACGGATCCATAGATTTGAAGTTGGCCGTGGTGCCGGCCTTGAACCGCCGCAGCAGCGAGTCGCCCTTATTCCTGCTGGCCGGCGGCCCTGGGCAAAGCGCGCTGCAAGTATACGTGGCCTTCAGCGGCGCTTTCGCGCGCGCCAACCGCAATCATGCCATCGTGCTGTTGGATCAGCGCGGGACCGGCAGCTCCAGTCCGCAATCCTGCGACTATCCGGAGGACTGGCAGGAGCCGGTGGATCCTTTGCCGGCGCTGCGAAAGGCAACCGTCGATTGCATCGCGAAGCTGGGGCCGCGCGTGCGTTTCTACACCACCAGCATCGCGGTACGGGACCTTGAGGAGGCGCGCGCGGCCTTGGGCTTCGAGCAGATCGATTTTTACGGCGCCTCGTACGGCACGCGGGTTGCAGAGTTGTACATGCGCCGCTATCCGGCACGCGTGCACGCAGTCATTTTGGACGGCGTCACCTATCCGGAACAGTTGATCGGCGTCGAGACGCCCCTAGACGGCGAGAATGCATTGCATTTGATCCTGGCGCGCTGTGTGCAGGCGCCCGACTGCGCCGCGGTCTATCCGGACCTGCAAAAAAACCTGGATTCCTTGCTCACGCGATTCGGGCCGCAAAAGGCCATGGTGACGATCGATGATCCGAACAGCGGCCTGCCGATGGATCTTGAGTTCAATCACAAAATACTCGGCGCCGCGCTGCGCTTTCTCTCCTACAGCGCCATGCAGGCCTCGCTGTTGCCCGCCCTGATTCACCAAGCCTCGCAGGCCAAGCTGCGGCCGCTCGCCTCCCAATCCGTCATGAATGCGCGGCAAATCGGCGATCAGCTGGCAAACGGCATGCAGTACACCGTGCTTTGCAGCGAGGATGAACCGTTTTTTGCGACCGCCAAGATCGACCGCGCTGTCATCGCCAAGACTTACCAAGGCACGGACCTCATGGATGCCTTGCACGAGATCTGCAAGCTTTGGCCGCGAGGTCCGATGGATCCGGACCTGCATGAGCCCTTACACAGCGACATTCCCACCCTGCTGCTGTCCGGCGAAGCGGACCCGGTGACACCGCCGGCCGATGCCGAACGCGCAGCCGTGGGCCTTGTTCGTCATCGACACCTGATATTGCCGGGTGAGGGTCACGGCCAACTAGCCACCGGCTGTGTGCCGCGCTTGATGGCGGAATTTCTCGACAGCGCCGCGCCGGAGAAGCTCGATGCGAGCTGCCTGGAGCGGCACACGCCGGAGCCATTTTTCTTGAGCATGACGGGGCCCGCACCATGATCGAGGCGATGGGCTTGAGCAAGCGCTTCGGCAGCATCGAGGCGGCCAGGGATGTGTCTTTTGTCGCACGCGACGGCGAGATCACCGGGCTCTTGGGCGCCAACGGCGCGGGAAAATCCACCTGTTTGCGCATGCTGTACGGTGTGCTCACTCCGGATGGAGGCAGGGCTTGCATCGATGGCATCGACATCCGGGGCGAAACTTCCCAGGCGCGCGCGCACTTGGGCGTGCTGCCGCATGCGGCAGGGCTCTATAACAATCTCACGGCGCGCGAGAACATCCGCTATTTCGGCTCGCTGCATGGAATGAGCGCGCCGCAGCTTAAAACCCGGACCGCCGAGCTATCGCAGGCGTTGGGAATGGATGAGTTCATCGAACGCCGGGCG
>JAQGOD010000278.1 GCA_028293775.1 Gammaproteobacteria bacterium | reverse complement strand
GGTGATCAAATTCGCCGAAAAACCGCAAAACCCCGACCCCATCATCGGTCACGACAATTTCGCGCGGGCCTCGATGGGCATTTACGTCATCACCCTGGATCGGTTGGAAAAGCTCCTGACCGAGGATGCGGCCAACGAGTCGAGCAAGCATGACTTCGGCCGCAATATCATTCCGCCGGCCATCGAGCGCTCACGCGTATATGCCTATCCGTTCCACGACGTCGAGACACGCGCGCAAAATTACTGGCGCGACGTCGGCAATGTCGACGCCCTTTACGAGGCAAACATGGAGTTGGTGTCGCTCAATCCGGAATTGAATATCTACGATCATCAATGGCCGATCTGGACCTATCAGTCGCAGCAGCCGCCCGCTAAATTCGTCTTGGATGATGAGACCAGGCGCGGCATGGCCGTCAACTCCATGGTGGCCGGCGGCTGCATTATCTCGGGCGCCTTGGTGAAACAGTCTTTGCTGTCGAGCGATGTGCGCATCGAGGAAGCCAGCGTCATCGACAGTTCCGTGCTCCTGCCGAGTGTGACGATCGGGCGGCACTGCAAGATCACGCGCTGCATCCTGGACGAGGGTTGCGTCATACCCGACAGCATGGAAATCGGGCAGGACTTGACCATCGACGCCAAGCGCTTCTTCGTGACTAAGCGAGGTGTGGTGCTGGTGACCCAGGACATGCTTCGCGCAGTTTGAGCCTCGACCAGGCCGCAATCACGCTGCGGGTGTCGATGCCGAGCATGCTAGGCTCGCCGCCGCTCTCTCCCTGCAATAGCTGCACATCGGCCTGCGCGACCCCCCGCGGCTGATACAGCGAAGGCAGCGCCTTGCCGAACAACACCACTTGAGGACAGCCAACCGCGGCTGCCGCATGAGCAGGACCAGAATCAACGGTTAGCAAGCCTTCCGCGTGATCCAACAATGCCACCAGCCGAGGAATCGGCAAATCGTCCGCCGCGTTATGCAGGCCTGGTACATTCCCCAGCAAAATGAGTTCTTGATTCAATCGTTGTTCCGGGACCGTGCCGAGCAGGACGATGGCATGGCGCGGATGATGCTCCCGCATGAATTGCAAAACCTCCGCCCAGCGCTCGAGCGGCCAGTGCTTGTTATTGACAGCCAGACGCCTAAAGCCGCGGCGCATGGTGCGCTTGTTTCCAATCTGGACCAGGAGCAAGGGTTGCGCCGCCAGGCCTCGCCTTTGAAGCCACGCGGCAAGCTCGGCCCGCTGCGTCGGCGTGACCCGCAAATAGCAGCCCGGCGCCACCGACTCGATACCGGTCCTTAGGCTTCCGCTGAGTGCGCGGGGCATGATCCGGGCCAGGCGCCGCCATTGCTCGGTGGCGTGCTCGCCGGGCAGCAAGGGGTAATTTCTCACGTCGACCCAGAATTCGCTCCCGATACCGGCGCGCTCGAGCACGTGCCGAGACGCATCATCGGCGTCGCAAAGCCACGTTGGGCCCGCGCCGCGCGCACGCAACTGTCGGACGACCTGCCGTTGGTCCGGGTTCAACCAATAGGGAGTCTTGCGGCTGCGCATGCTGAATATCTCCCCCACCCCCGGTTGGCCGCGCAGCAGCGGCTCGCTCCAGGGCCCAGAAGTGACGATATCCACAGGGAGATTAAATTCGGCGTGCAGAACGCGGATCAGCGCGGTGAGCAGCACCATGTCGCCGAACGCCCCGCAGCGCACCGCCAGCGGCCGCTCACAATAGCGAGGGGGCAACGATCCGCTCCTAGCTAATGACGCTGTCGCTGAATCTTTCCATTTCTTCCAATTGCGGACTGAATTGCAGCAGCAGAAGATCGACGCCCGCCTCTTCGAACTTGCCGATTTGATCCTGCACCTGCGATGGAGTGCCCACTAAACCTGAGCGCAGTCCGCGGTTCGATACGGAATACTCTTGAATGGACATTTTCTGTTCCAGCTGCGTTCCTTGCAGCCACTGTTGGTAATTGGCATAACCCTTGGCATTTTGCTTTACATCGGTAATGCGCTCGACTTCCTTGGCCACCTCGCTTTCCGATTCGCGAGTAAAGGCGTAGCCGGCAACGCCGAATTGCATACGATCCAAGCCGAACTTTTCACGCCGCGCGCTCATGTCGGCGATTTTGGCCGCCACCTGCGCCGGAGAATCGCCATGCATGACGTAGGCATCGCATTTTTGTGCGATCAGATTCTTCGCCGCCTCCGATTCGCCTCCGGCGTAGATGGGAGGCCGCGGCGAGCGCACCGGCTTGGGCTCGAGCACGGTGTTTTCCGTCCGGTAATACTTTCCGGTATGGTTGAAGCTCTTCTGCGACCAGGTGCCATTGACCACATCCAGCCATTCGGAAGTGCGTCCGTAGCGGTCATCGTGACGTTCGAAGTCGACCCCGTACATGCGGGCCTCTTGCTCCCACCACGATGAAACCACATTCAGTGCCAAACGGCCGTTGCTGATGTGGTCGATATTCGCCGCCTGCTTGGCGAACAGTGCCGGTAAATGGAACGTCGGGCGTACCGCTACCATCAATTCCAGGCTCTTCGTCACTGCGGCAAGCGCCGCCGAAGTCGACCAGGCATCGAGGCTCGGCGCATCGATGCCCTTGATATCGTTCATGTTGAGCTCTGCAATCAGGGAAAGATCAAACCCGATCTGCTCGCTGCGCTGCGCGAGTTTGCTGGTGTATTCCCACGTCGCCTGCATCTGCTCGTCTTCTACATTGCGCAGCCAGCCGCCGAATACCGGCATCCAATAACCGTAGCGGATTCCTTTTTTACCCGGCACGACGCACCTCGTCCTGCAGAAAATCCGCAAGATTTTCCACCGGATTGAATCCAATCACGCGCGGTGCATCCGCGACGAAATTCGACAGCGCATTGATGTCGTAATAATAGATGTTGCCGTCTCGGTCATCGACGATGTATTCGATGCCGCCGACGTCGATGCCCGCGGCGCGCACGATGCGCTCGATGTCTTCGATCACCTTGCCGGGCGCACCGTACCCTTCCACTTTCAATCCCGCCTTGGAGGCTTCGACCACGCACGCATTTTCCAAGCTTTGTCCACTCGAAGTCTGGCAGATGTCGGCCGGGCACAAATCGAATGTCTGTCCGGTTAGGTGCACCTTGATGGCGTACAGGTATTTGAACCCCAGCGTCTCGACGCGCGTGATGAAGCCGCCGCGGGCCGGTATGAATTCTTGCACCAGCGCAACGCTGTCATTGCCCAAGTCCAGCTGACCGGCAGACACCGCCGCGGCGAGCTCCGCCTTTGAGTTGAAGCGCGTTATGCCCTTGCCGCTACCGCCGGTATTGGCTTTGACGATGACGGGGTAGCGCAACCCTTCCGCGGCTGCTACGGCCTGATGAGGCGAGTGAATGATCCGCGACGGCAAGAATCGAAGACTTAAGGATTTCAACAACGATCCTTGAGCGGCCTTGGATATCTCGTATCGGAAAGCCTTGGCGCCATTGAGGACGCGTACCCCTTGGAGCTCCAGGTGCTCGAGGTAAGCCAGCGTGTGAAAAATCCCGGAACCGTGCTGGCGGCTGTTTGCCGACGGGCTCATGCGGTTGAACAGTACTTTGAAAGCGGGTTTTTGCGGGCCGATCTCGTAGAAATGATCCGGTATGAAAATCTTGTCGAAGGGCACATTGCGCCGCTCGAGCTCGGCAAAAATCTGCGCGAACCATTGAGGATGTTCATACAGAAACGCCAAAGCGGCGCGCTCGGTTTGCGCAACCTCGGAAAATGCCACCGCACCGCTCGAAGTCGACATGTCAGGGCTCCTGCTCAATCAAAGATCGTCGCCAACCGAAAATGATGCGCCCGCGGCACGCCGCTAGTCAAAATTCCTTGAGACCGCGGAACAATCTCATAAAATCCTCGGCCGCCTTGTGGACGTTGCGCTGCCAATCATCGGCCGCCGTGTGATCCGCACCGTCGGAGATGTATTTTACGCACGCGAACTTCGCACTTTCGTGCCAGCAGACCTTTGCCAAGGCGTACGCTTCCATGTCGAGCACCTCGCAATCGACCAAGGCGTCCGCAGTCGCGAATGAATCGCCGCTACCGCAAACGGCTGACGGCAGGTGCGTAAACACGGGATCGAAACGCAGGCTCGCGGGAGCCTCGTCATAGGGCGTGAAGCCCACGGGAAACCCCAAGCCGCTGACGTCCATGTCGCGCTGGACAAATTCGTGGCAAGCGACCAGGGAACCCGGCGCATGACAGCGGCTTCCTGCGGAACCAAAATTCACGACTAAGGGCATCGCCTCGCCTCGGTGTGCATATCGCGATAATTCCTTGCTCAAATGGATGGCGGCGTTGACCTTGCCGACGCCGCAATAAAGCACGGGTACCCCCGCCGCCTCGAACACTCCTGCGGATTCCAACCGCAGTGCAATCACCACGATGGTGCGGGGCAATTGATGCACGGATTTGGCCGTCCCTAGTAATCGATGGACGCGCGGAGTCGCAGATTCCGCCACGAGTAATCCGGCACTATCCGCAAGTCTATCAGGGCAACCAGCGCCTTGAGCTGATAGCCTGCTCGCTCGCACAGATCCGCGGCGGCGGTCATCGTTCCACCGGTGGCCAGGACATCATCCACGAGAATGATGCGGCCGCTGCCCCGTTGCATTTCCTAGATGCCCGACCCGTACTCGAGTTCGTAAGCGACATCCACCACCGGCGGCGGCAATTTACCTTGCTTGCGCACCGGTACGAACCCTTTACCGCGCAAAAACGCCAACGCGGCCGCTAAGATAAATCCACTCGATTCGATGCCTGCCAGCGCATCGATCTCGCTCCATTCCTCATTGGAAAACAGCGCATCCAAGGCGCCAATGGTGGCGCCAAAATGATCGCGCAGCAGCGGTGCGATATCGCGGAACAATATTCCCGGGCGGGGAAAATCCGGCACGTCTCGAATTGCTTTTTTAAGATCAGTCATTGGCGCTCGTTCACAGCCCATGGCAAAGGTCAGTTTAGCGGCTAAAACGCGAAGATTCCCCTCTTGCGGTGCTATCCTTGCGCGCTTGGCGACGTGCTCGACGACGTAAGGTAACGAAACTGGCATGATTTTGGTCATCGATGTCGGCAATACGCGCCTCAAATGGGCCTGGCTGACGAGCACTGGGCTATCCGATCAGCAGGCGGTCGTGCATCGCGACGCGAAGCCCGGCATTTGGACCACTGCGCTGTTCAAGTCGGGTCAACGCCCAAGTCGGGTGTTGGTCTCGAATGTCGCCGGCCCCGTTATGGCAAAGACTCTCGCCCGCTTGACGAAAAGGAACTTCCGCGTGGACGTCGAATTCGTCACGGCCGCCCGAGAGTTTCACGGGCTGACCAGCGGCTATCTGGATCCGTCGCTGCTGGGTGCCGATCGCTGGCTGGCGCTCATCGGTGCATGGACCCGCGCACGAACGGCACTGTGTGTGGTGGATGCCGGAACCGCCGTGAAGGTCGACAGCGTTGATTTGAGCGGCCAGCACCTGGGCGGGCTCATTGCTCCGGGCATTCATATGATGCGCGAGGTTTTGATGAGCAACACCAGCGACATTGCCAAGGCATCGCTCAACAGCAGCCCTTCGCTGGCCGGCATACTCGCCAACAACACCATTGCCGCCGTGTCGCGCGGCGCCGTTTTTGCATTGGCCGGCATGGCGGATCGCGCCGCCGAGGTCATCGAACAGAGCACGGGCAGCCAACCTAAGTTATTCATTACCGGCGGCGATGCCAGCATCATTGCGGGAACCATGCGCACGCGAGGTGAGATCGTGCCGGATTTGGTCTTGCAAGGATTGGCAGTCATCGCTGCGCAGCCACGCTAGGCAACCGTGTATCGCCCTGGCCCGAAAAACCTCATCACCGATATCCCAGGACTCAAGGTGGGTCACGCAACGGATGAGCGCGTCCAAAGCGGGGTGACGGCGCTGCTGTGCACTTCAGGCTGGCCGGCCAGCGTGGACGTACGCGGCGGCGGCCCGGGAACGCGCGAAACCGATGTGCTCGCATCGGAAAATCTAGTCGGGCGCGCACACGCCCTGGTGCTGGCCGGTGGTTCGGTCTTTGGACTGGCCGCTGCGGACGGGGTGGCTGCGTCGCTGTCGTTGCAAGGAATCGGTATGCAATTACGGCCCGGCTCCCCAGCCATTCCCATTGTTCCTTGCGCGGTTCTGCACGATCTTGGCAACGAGGGGAACAAGCAATGGGGACTGTCCCCGCCGTACCGGGAATTGGGCGTGAGCGCCGTGAGCAGCGCCGGCCCCGACTTTGCCTTGGGCTCCGTGGGCGCCGGGCGTGGCGCCATGGCGGGCTTGCGCAAAGGCGGCATCGGGTCGGTCTCCTTGGACTTAGGCGGCGGCCTGATGGTGGGCGCGCTGGTGGCTCTCAACTCGGTTGGATCACCCCTCATGCCGGACGGCAGAACTTATTGGGCTTGGGCATTCGAACTGGGCGTCGAGTTCGGCGGCGGCGGGCCGCCAAGCGGTCCCATGGACGTGAGCGATCCGTCCCCGGAGGACTCGCGCCTCCTCGCAATCGGCCGCTTGTCTCAAGGAGCCAATACCACCCTCGGTGTGGTTGCCTGCAATGCCGATCTCAACACCGTGGAATGCAAGCGCGTCGCCATGATGGCGCATGATGGAATTGCGCGTGCGGTACGCCCCGCTCATACCCCCTTCGACGGCGATACCGTTTTCGCATTGGCAAGCGGCGAATCGGCGCTGGAGAAGATCACATCGCGCGCCGCGCAGGTCGGACGTATCGGATCCGCAGCGGCGGATTGCCTGGCACGGGCCATCGCCCGCGCGGTGCACTTCAGCTAGTATTAAAGGCACTTCATGGCAGCACAGACGGCAGCGATGGGCTTTTCAGCCCACTCCGGGTGGGCAGCCATGGTTGTGCTCGCAAACACGGCGGCTCGTATCAGCGTACTGATTCGATCGCGTGTCGATTTGATCGATGCACGCGACGCCGGCTCGAAGCACCCCTACCACGCGGTCGAATTTCTCAGCCTCGAAGCTGCGGCTGCGCGCTTAACAGAATATATGGAAGTGGCCTCGGCCAGAGCCTACTCGGCCATCAACACGCAATGCACAGCCTTGTGCGAACAAGGGTTTAGGCTGACATCCGTCGGCATCCTCGACTCCTCGGGCCGAAAGACCAGCTCGCTCGCCACGATCCTCGCTTCGCATGCGCTGATCCATGGGGCCGAGGGAGATCATTTTAGAAACGCGCTGTCCGCAGCGGCGGAGCGAAACGGCCTGAGCGTGTATCGAACGCCGGCCCGCACTTTGGAAAACCATGCCGTGAATCGGCTGTGCCTACCCCTGCCCGAGGTACTCGATACGGTGAACGGGTTGGGGCGGCAGGTCGGACCGCCATGGGGGGCGGATCAGAAAAAGGCCGCAC
>JAQGOD010000264.1 GCA_028293775.1 Gammaproteobacteria bacterium | reverse complement strand
AGGTGATGGGCGTTGCGCGCGATGCGACCGACGCGCAGATCAAACAGGCCTATCGTAAACTCGCCCGCAAGTACCACCCGGACGTCAGCAAGGAGAAAGACGCTGAGGCGCGCTTCAAGGACGTCGGTGAAGCGTATGAGGTCCTTAGAAGCCCTGAAAAGCGCGCAGCCTACGATCAATTAGGCTCGAACCATCGGGCCGGAGAAGATTTCAGACCGCCGCCCAATTGGGACGCCGGCGGCTTTGAATTCAGCGGTGATTTCAGCGGCGCCGGCCCGGGCGGTTCCTCGTACAGCGATTTTTTCGATTCTCTGTTCGGGGCGCAGGCGCGCGCCGGCCGCAATGCCCGCGGCGCATATCGTCCAGACCGCGGCGAGGACGTGCACGCCAAAGTATTGTTGGACTTGGAGGCATCGCTAAATGGCGGGAGCCGTTCATTCACATTGAGGGTGCCGGAAGTCGATCAGCAAGGCAGGGTGGTTTATAAGGAGCGCACGCTGAACGTGCAGGTGCCGAAGGGTATTCTGGCCGGCCAGCAAATCCGCCTCGCAGGCCAAGGCGGCCCTGCCCCCGAGGCCGGCAAGCCCGGCGATCTGTATATCGAAGTGGAGTTCCAGCCCCACCCCCTGTATCAAGTCGACGGGCGAGATTTGACGTTGCAGTTGCCGGTGGCGCCATGGGAGGCAGCACTGGGCGACACCGTAAAGACACCCACGCCGAGCGGTACGGTCGATTTGAAGATTCCACCCAACTCGCGTGCCGGCGGCAAATTGCGCCTGAGAGGCCGCGGCATCCCGGCCTCGCCACCGGGTGATCTATACGTTGTAATGGAAATCGCCGTGCCTCCGGCGAATGACGACAAGGCAAAAGCCGCGTACCGCGCCTTTGCGGCCGCCCTCCCCTTCAACCCTCGCGCCAAATTGGGAGTCTAAAATGTCTCCATCGGACGATCAGGCCTTGACCGGCACCCTTTTCGACAGCAACGCCATCTTGAGCATCCACGACCTGAGCCGCATGTGCGAGGTCGACGAGCGGCATATCGTGGAATTCGTGGAGGAAGGCGTGCTCAACGTGGTCGAAGTGAGGAGTGAGTGGCACTTCACAGGAGATGCTCTGCGCCGCGCGCGCCTGGCGCTGCGGCTCGAGCGGGACTTGGAACTGAACCTCGCCGGCGTGGCGCTCGCGATCGACTTGATCGAAGAGCTCCAACGACTGCGGCGTGAACTTGCGAGACATCAATAATGGCAACCGAATCCGATGCATTTGTATTTTTTGGCGCCACGGGCGATCTGGCCTACAAGAAAATTTTTCCGGCGCTCTACGCCATGGTGTGCAAGGGCAACTTGCATATACCCATCATCGGCATGGCGCGCGCCGGCTGGACCCTGGATAAGCTCAAGGAGCGAGCCCGCGAAAGCGTGCAGCACAACGGTGAAGTCGACGAAGCCAGCTTTGCAAAGTTGGCTGCGCTGCTGCGCTATGTCGATGGCGATTACGCGGACCCTGAGACTTACACGAAGCTCAAGACTGCGCTGGGTCTTGCTAAAAGCTCCATTTTCTATCTGGCCATCCCCCCCAGCATGTTTGCCAGCGTGGTGCACGGATTGGAAAAGTGCGGCTGCACGGAGAATGCTCGCGTGATCGTCGAGAAACCATTTGGACGCGATCTTGCGAGCGCCCAAGAACTCGATCGCACTCTCCACGAAGTATTCGACGAGGCGGCAATCTTCCGCATCGATCACTATCTCGGCAAAGAGGCGGTCCAGAACATTCTGTATTTCCGCTTCGCCAACACGTTCCTTGAACCGATTTGGAATCGCGAATACATCCGCGACATCCAGATCACCATGGCCGAGGATTTCGGGGTTCAGGGGCGCGGCGCGTTCTATGAGGAAGTGGGGGCGATTCGCGACGTGGTGCAAAATCACCTGCTGCAAGTGGTCACGCTGCTGGCAATGGATGCGCCGGCGGGCCACGATGCGAAAACTCTGCAAGCCGAGAAGCTGCGCATATTCCGCGCCATGCGTCCGCTCGACCCGAAAGAAGTCGTGCGCGGACAGTTCCGGGGTTATCGAGATGAAAATGGCGTGGCGAAAAACTCGCAGGTCGAAACATTCGCGGCGTTGCGGCTGCACATCGATACGTGGCGCTGGGCCGATGTGCCTTTCTACATTCGTGCGGGCAAGAACCTGCCGATCACCGCGACGGAAGTGAGAGTCACCATCAAACGGCCGCCGCTGGCGATATTCGACCCGAGCGATGCGATGCCGTCAAACTATTTTCGGTTGCGCTTGAGCCCTGAGGTCGTCATCGCCGAGGGGGCCTTGGCCAAGCTGACCGGCGAGGACATGCGCGGCGAGCCGGTTGAACTGATTGCCCGCCACAATTCGCCCAGCGAAAAACCTCCCTATGAGCGTTTGCTGGGCGATGCCATACGCGGCGACGCATCCCTATTCACGCAGGATGAGGCAGTGGAAGCCGCCTGGCGCGTGGTCGATCCGGTGTTGAAAGGCGGCTTGCCCGTGATTGAGTACGAGCCGGGGACTTGGGGCCCCGAGGAGGCCGCCAAACTCGTCGATGGCGGCGAGACTTGGCACCACCCGCAAGTCGAGAAAACCTCGCCGTGCTGAATCAGGAGCCCCTGATTTTCCTGCTCGATGTCGATAACACGTTGCTGGACAACGACCGCTTTGGCGCGGACCTTGGCGATCATCTGGAGGCCTCGTTCGGTGCAGCCGAGCGCGCCCGCTACTGGGAAATTTTCGCGCGGCGCCGCGAAGCGCTCGGGCTCGCCGATTACCTGGGCAGTCTGCAGGATTTTCGCACGGGTCTCGACGGCAATCCGCAATTGCTTGGGCTGTCGGAGTTCGTGCTGGAGTATCCGTTTGCCAGCCGCTTGTTTCCGGGCGCACTCGGCGCCATCGCGCATTTGCGCGCTTTAGGTCTGCCCGTCGTGCTGTCCGATGGCGACATTGTATTTCAGCCGCGGAAAATCCAACGCTCCGGTATTTGGGCGGCGGTGGAGGCCCGCGTGTTGATTTACGTCCACAAGGAAAAAGAGCTGACGTCCCTGCAACTTCGCTACCCGGCAGATCACTATGTCATGGTCGATGACAAGGCGAATCTGCTTGCCGCGATGAAGACCGCCCTGGGCGTGAAGCTCACGACGGTTTTCGTGCGGCAAGGGCACTACGCGTTGGCAGCGGAGTCCAACTCTGCAATCCCGGCGCCCGATCTCACGATCGAGCGCATCGGGGATCTTCTCGATCACAACCTAAGCGACTTCGAGGTGCGACCATGAGTATGACGAAACAACTCCACGACTTGGGGCAAAGCATTTGGCTCGACAACATCACCCGGGACATGCTCGATGACGGCACCCTGCGCCGGTATATCGAACAGCTTTCAGTCACCGGTCTTACGTCGAATCCGACGATTTTCGACGAAGCCATCGGCAAGGGCGCGGCGTACGACAAAGGTATCCGGCAAAAGGCATCGGCCGGCTTGTCCGGCGAGAATTTATTCATCGAACTCGCCTTGGAAGATTTACGCCGTGCTGCGGATCTTTTCAAGCCCGAGTTCGATCGGACTGAAGGCATCGACGGCTGGGTGTCCATGGAGGTTTCGCCGCTGCTGGCGAATGACACCCAAGGGACGGTCGCGGCGGCGCTTTCAATCCACAAGCAGGCCAGTAGGCCTAACCTCTACGTCAAAATTCCAGGAACTCCCGCCGGCGTCCCCGCGATCGAGGCGGCAATTTTTGCCGGCGTTCCGGTCAATGTCACGCTGCTTTTCTCTCGCGAGCAATACTTGAAGGTGGCGGATGCTTACGTGCGCGCCATAGAGCGTCGCCTCGCCGCGGGACTCGATCCCAAGATCAATTCGGTCGCCTCGCTATTCGTCAGCCGTTGGGATCGATCTGTGGCGGACAAGGTGCCGCAGGAATTGCGCAACCGCTTAGGGTTGGCCATCATGCAACGCACCTATCGGGCGCACTGCGAATTGATCACCAGCCGGCGCTGGGAGGACTTGGAAGCCAAAGGTGCACGTAAACAACGCATGCTGTGGGCCAGTACCGGAACCAAGGATCCCAAGGCCCCGGAGGACTTGTACGTGAGTGGGTTGGTGGCGCCCGACACCATCGACACGATGCCTGAGAAGACGCTGCTCGCCTTCGCGAAAGGCGGCACAGTCGCGGGCGTCATGGCCAAAGACGGCGGCGATGCCGAGCACGTGCTCGATCGATTCGCACGCGCCGGAATCGATGTCGATGCTCTCGCAAATCAATTGCAGATCGATGGGGCGGCATCCTTCGTCAAGTCCTGGACCGAACTGCTGAAGCGCATCGAGGAAAAGAGCGCAGCACTGGCTACCACTTGAGTTCCAGAGTGAATCCGCTCGCCGGCCAGCCCGCCCCCGCCGCGGTGCTGGTCGATGTGCCGCGGCTGATCACCGCGTACTACAGCGAACGTCCCGATCCCTCGATCGCTTCGCAAAGAGTCGCTTTCGGGACATCCGGACATCGCGGAAGCTCTTTCGACGCTTCATTCAACGAAGCGCATGTTACCGCCATCAGCCAGGCCATCTGCGAGTACCGAAAGCAGCAGGGCGTCGATGGTCCGCTGTTCATGGGTTTTGATACGCACGCGCTCTCGGCGCCGGCCTTCGCCAGTGCGCTCGAAGTGCTGGCCGCCAACGGTGTGGAAGTCATGATCGCCGCGGGCGGCGATTATACGCCGACTCCGGTCATCTCTCATGCCATCCTTAGGTTTAACCGCGGCCGCAGCGCCGGCCTGAGCGACGGCATCGTCATTACGCCTTCGCACAATCCGCCCGACAGCGGGGGGTTCAAATACAACCCGACGAACGGCGGCCCTGCCGACTCGGATGTCACCAAGTGGATCGAAAACCGGGCGAATGAATTACTCGAGTCCGCAGCCGGCATTAGGCGGTTTCCGCTCGCCCAGGCGCGCAAAGCGGCGACGACGCACTCGCATGACTTTGTTCAGCCCTACGTTGAGGATCTTCGCGCCATTTTGGACATGGATGTCCTCCGTAATTCCAAGATCCGCATGGGTGTCGACCCCTTGGGTGGCGCCGGCGTGCACTACTGGCCTCGCATCGCCGAACATTACCGCCTCGACCTGACCGTCGTGAATACGGAAGTTGACCCGACTTTTCGATTCATGACGCTCGATTGGGATGGAAAGATCCGTATGGATCCATCCTCTTCCTTCGCCATGCAGCGATTGATCGCACTCAAGGACCGCTACGACATCGCGTTCGGCTGCGACACCGATCACGATCGGCATGGCATCGTTACCGCAAGCAGCGGGTTGATGCCTGCCAACCATTATCTGTCGGTGGCGATCGACTATTTGTTCAGCCACCGCGGCAGCTGGCGTGCGGACGCCGCCATCGGCAAGACCGTAGTGAGCAGTGCAATGATCGATCGGGTAGGCAAGCGACTGAAGCGCTCGGTGTACGAAGTGCCGGTCGGTTTCAAGTGGTTCGTGGCCGGGCTCGTCGATGGGAAACTGGGCTTTGGCGGTGAGGAAAGCGCCGGCGCTTCTTTCAGCCGCATGGACGGCACGGCCTGGACCACTGACAAGGATGGCATCGTGCCGGCGCTGTTGTCCGCCGAGATCACGGCGAGCACCGGACGCGATCCGGGCGAGCACTATCGCGCCCTTGCTCAGGAACTGGGGGCTACCTTCGCGGATCGCATCGACGCGCCGGCCAATTCTGCGCAGAAAGCCAAGCTCTCGAAACTCGATCGACAACAAGTTCGCATCACGGAATGGGCCGGAGATCCGATCGACTCGGTCTTGACTGAAGCGCCCGGCAATAACGCGCCCATCGGCGGCGTCAAGGTAAGCTCGCGAGGGGGTTGGTTTGCGGCGCGTCCTTCTGGAACCGAGGACATCTACAAAATCTACGCCGAAAGCTTTCACAGCGATGCGCATTTGCGCCGGCTGATCGCTGAGGCGCAGACCATCGTCGACGGCACTCTCGCGGGGGCCGGAGGCAATTAGCCTTGGCACCGACAACGTCGCGCTGACCGCCACTGCCAAGCGGATGCTCCCATGGTTGGTAGCCGTTGGATTCTTCATGGAATCCTTGGACACCACCATCTTGAATACCGCGGTGCCGGCAATCGCGCGCTCGCTCCACGTGCCGCCGTTGAGCATGAAAGCGGTTCTTGCCAGCTATACTTTGAGCCTGGCAGTGTTCATTCCGATCAGCGGCTGGATGGCAAATCGCTTCGGCACCCGCCGAGTCTTCGCATCGGCGATCGGGATCTTCACGTTGGGTTCTTTCCTGTGCGGCATCTCCAGCAATATCCATTGGCTCGTGGCGTTTCGCATCCTGCAAGGCTGCGGCGGCGCGATGATGCTTCCTGTCGGCCGAATAACCATCGTTCGTGCGTTCGCCAAGTCTGAACTCATCAACGCCCTAAGTTTCGTTGCCATCCCCGGCCTGGTCGGCCCGATGCTGGGGCCGGTCCTGGGCGGCGCGATCATTGGCTATTTTCATTGGAGCGTCATTTTCTTCGTCAATATTCCGATTGGCTTGTGCGGCTTGGTATTGGTGTACCGGCATCTGCCGAACTATCGGGAGGCGCGAAACTACCGGCTGGACATCATCGGCTTGGTGTTGTTCGGCTCCGGTATCGCGTTGCTGTCGTATGTGCTCGAGGTGTTTGGCGAAACCACCTTGAGCGGCCGCGAAATGCTCGGACTGCTCGTGATTTCGGCGGCGCTGCTCGCCGCCTACGGACTGCATAGCAAGCGCACGCCGCACCCATTGCTGCGCTTGAGGCTGCTTGCCATTCGTACCTTCCGCGTCGCGGTGAGCGGCAACTTATTCACTCGCCTTGGAATAGGCGGCATCCCGTTCCTGCTTCCGCTTCTCTATC
>JAQGOD010000263.1 GCA_028293775.1 Gammaproteobacteria bacterium | reverse complement strand
TCTCCGTATTGGCCAAACCGTAGGTCAAGTTGTTCACCATCACGCCATTCTGGCCTTGAATGCTGAGCCCCAAAGCCAGGGTGCTGGCGGGACAATAGAAGGTCGTCAGCCCCGCGGTGGTGCATGTCGCAATACTGGCATCGGTGAAATAAATGCCGTTCGAGCCGCTATCGATGAAGCTGTTCGTCAAGGCTTGGCCGTTGTATGTCATCGTCAAGTGCGCATTGCCATCGACGGTGAGCACGGTTTGCGTGCCTGATGCATTATTCGACTGCGTGTCGATGCCAAAAATGAGCGAACCGCTCACGGGAGGGGCGCCATCCGCTGATACCGCGGGCAAAACAAGAATGCTGCCGTTGTTGTCGGCGGCAAAGCGGGTCACCGGATTCGGCATTTGCATGGCATCCGGCACCACTGTTTCCGTACAGGCGGTTCCCGCACAGGCGTAGTAGAGGCCGTGCATGGTTGTGGCGCAGTCCCCGCAATCCAATTCGAACGGTCCTATCCCTAAGATGCCATTGGCGCCGAAGGTGGCAACCGTATCTTCTTGGGTGCCTCCCGTGCTCGAACAACCCGCCGGCACGGTCGTGAAACGGGAATCCCCGATGACCTGCACCGGCACGGATTTCGCCGTCTCACTCGCAATCGTTATATCCGCCAATGAGATGGGCCCCCAGCTGTAGCCGTCCACGAATTGCGTGCACTCGGCCAGAGAATTGCCGTTGGTCAAGGTTTCCACCGGAAGCGACAGCGTTAATACGGCCGCCAAAACGCGCAATCCGTAGGACCCGGTGTCCACTTGGATATGATCGATGGTTTGGCAGCTCGAACTGCCGGGGACGCAGATCGTGACCGAGGTAAACAAGGTGTTGACGCTGTTGCCGGTGGGCCCCGAATCGGCGATCACGGCGACTACATTCGTTGTGGCCGGAGGAGGAGGCGGCGGCGTGGTCGTGCCGCCGCCACCACCGCCGCCACCGCAGGAAACTGCCGTCAAGCACAGGGCGAGGCTCAAGACCGTACCAAGCGCGCGCAGGTGACGCATCACTGCAGGTCTCCTATGTTAACGCCGCTGGGAATGGCGCTGGCCAAATAGGCGCGGCCCGACAGGGCTCGCATGTGTCCGTGGCCCTCGACGACTAAGTCGCCTTGCTGAATCTGCATGTGCTTGCGGTCCACGATTTTGGCTCTGGGCGCCGAGACGTAAGTGTCGAAGTAGCGGCCGAGGGCTTGGCGTAGATCCGGCTTGGTGCTTCCTTGCCACGTCACCGCAAAGACATTTCCGTTCGGCCCGACGAACTCGCGCAGCAAGGTGCCCGAAGGCAGTTGGATTTCATGAACGCGATAGCTTAAGCGGGTTTGAGAGGATTTGATCGAAGCGCGCAGCTGCGCCGCATCGTTTTGCACGGTGAGTTCAGGCTCGCCCAAAGTCGCAAAGGCGGTGCAAGGCCCCAACGCGGCGGCCAACACCACAGCCAGCAGCGCGGGGCTTCTTGAATCAGCGGAACTAAATATTCGCATGGTTATCCTTCGCGTTCATTGTTAACTCACGTCGATTCACTCGCGCCAATGTCGTCCATCAGCGACATTACTCCTTCACGGGCGCCTTCAGACGGGCTTGGCTTTGATAGGCCAGCATCCACCCGGGATATTCCGGCGGCAAGGCACTGACCTCTTCCAGCTGCTTCATCTCTGCATCGTCGAGCCGCACTCGGATCGAGGCGACATTGTCGCGCAACTGATCCATGGATTTTGCGCCGATGATCACACTTGTAACGAACGGCTTGGCAAGAAGCCAGGCAAGGGCGATCTGCGCAACCGATACTTGCCGCGAGGCGGCCATCGCACGCATAACATCGACGCACTTGAACGCCCTCGCCTTGTCGACCAAGGGAAAGTCGAAGGCGCCGCGGCGCGCGCCGGCCGGTCCTTTATCCTCGGCGCTGCTGTACTTGCCGCTGAGCAGGCCGCCCGCCAAAGGACTCCACACCATAAGGCCCAAGTTCTGATCTTGCATCAGGGGGACGACTTCACGCTCCAGATCGCGTCCGGCGATGGTGTAGTAAGCCTGTACACTGATGAATTTGGCGAGATGCAAGCGTTCGGAAACCGCCAAAGAATTCATGATTTGCCACGCCGCCATATTGCACAGGCCGATGTATCGCACCCTGCCCGATCGCACCAGGTCGTTGAGCGCGGACAGAGATTCCTCGAAGGGCGTCAGCGGGTCGAAGCCATGCAGTTGATATAGATCGATGTAGTCCAGTTGCAGCCGTTTCAGGCTCGCGTCGACTTGGTTGAACAGGTGGTGCCGCGATTGCCCGCGCCCGTTCGGGGATTCATCCACGGAACCCGTGGCCTTGGTGGCCACGATGAGTTGATCGCGTTGCAGCCCCAGCGTTTTTAGCGACTGTCCCAGCAACATTTCGGATTTGCCGTTGGCGTACACGTTGGCCGTATCGATAAAGTTGATTCCGGCATCAACGGCAAACTTAACCTGCTCGTTGACCGCGTCCTGCTGCAAGTTGCCGATCGATTCCCAAATGCCCTGAGTGCCGCCGTATGTCATGGTGCCCAAGCATAATTCCGAGACATACAAGCCGGTTGGCCCAAGTAAGCGATACCGCATGCCGCACCCCAATGGTCAAATTGCAGACACTAGTTTAAGCACGCAGCTTACAATGAATCTTCGGGCTCGGCGTGAGGGGACGCCCCAAGCCTTTTCAGACGTTTCTTGACGCGAATCGGACGCTTTAAATCCCCTTCTTGATATTCGACACCATAAAATTCGATGCCAGGACGCGCGGCGATTGTAAAATTTTCCGAGAGTGACCGTGAAAAGACTGACCTTAATTATGGTAAGCGCAATGGGCATGCTGTCGGGATGTCCCATTGTCGGCGGAGGCAAATTCACCGTGGGCGGCACGCTGACCGGACTGCGCGGCAGCGGGCTGGTGCTGCAACTCAACGGCGGCGACGACTTAAGCTTCAGTGCCAATGGGGGTTTCGCCTTCGGCACCCGCTTGGGAGATGGCGCAGCCTATGCGGTGACCGTCAAGACTCAACCC
>JAQGOD010000226.1 GCA_028293775.1 Gammaproteobacteria bacterium | reverse complement strand
CCTGAGAGACGCCCGCCTTCTCCGCGATATCGCGGATGTTGGTGCCGTGAAAGCCTTGCGTGGTAAACAGCTCGAGTGCCGCCGCCTCGATTCGAAGCTGCGTATCGTCCGGCCGGTCCGGAGCGATTTCCGGCAGAAACAGCATCGGTACGTTCGCCGCAGACTCACCGGCTCGCTTTCGTGACTGTCCGGCTGGGACCTCGGGCGGCGAGCTCCACATTCGGCCGGAAAGGAGCCGGATGAAATCGATTCGATTCTGCGCGGCCTCGTCGAGCAACTTCTGGTCGGCGAAGCCGCTCGGCGGCTTCCGCTGTCCATTGCCGCGAGCGGCCTTAGGCGGCACCCGCCACAGCCCGCCGCAAAGCAAGTCCACAACACGCTTGATCGCCTGCTCGTTGGAGGAGACACCGAGATGGTGACGTCCGCCCATGTGCTGCTCGATGAGACCGTAGTGCACGAAATACATGTAGAACGCAGCGAGCACGAACGCCGGGTCCTGCCCGCACCACCCCGGCTGCTTCCTCACCTTGGCGAGGATGGGGCCGAGCGCGCGGCGGAACCACTGCGGCACGTCGTGGAAGGATGCGCGAAAGTGCTGATTCTTGAATTCGACGACGTCAATAAAGATCAGCAGGAAGTACTGCGGATCGGTGTGCATTTTGGCGCAGATCGCCGAGGCGAACGCCGTCAGGTCCTGTTTCGCCAGAGGGTTCTTAAGGCCGCCGATGGTCTTGCGGAGCCATTCGGCGACCACCGCGCGGTGCTGCTGCACCAAGCCTGTGAAAAGCGCTTCCTTGCTGGGATAATGGGTGTAGATCGCCGCCGTGGATACGCCGGCCTTCTTGGCGATCTCGCGGTTGTTGGTGCCGTGAAAGCCCTGGGTCGTAAACAATGCGAGCGCCGCTGCTTCAATCCGACGGCGCTTATCCTGGCTGCGATCATTGGGGAGCTTGGCCACCGGCGAGAACATACCACGCCCTCAATTCAAATCGGAATTGTCCAGGCCAGCGCAGTTCGCATTGAGCGCTATCCCTTCGACTGAGCCTCGCGTCCCAACGTTGCACTCTGATCGCAGCCTATTAGAATGCAGAAAGATGGGAAAACAGACCGCCCAAAACTGGAGGCGTCATGAAAGAGATACCGACGGGCGCGCGCGGAGCGTATACGCTTCGCGTCGAACCGCGCCATCTTGCCAATAGTTTCAAGGACAGCGTCCTGCCGCCGGTGTTCTCGACCCCGTATCTGGTGCTGATCATGGAAAATGCCGCCTTGAATGCCATCAAACAGTATTTGCAACCCGGTGAAAGCGCGGTCGGCACGCACGTGGACGTACGGCATCTCGTGGCGACTCCGGTCGGCCGCGAGGTCACCGGCCATGCGGAGGTCATCCGCACCGAGGGGCGCAGAATAGAGTTCAGGATATGGGCCACGGATGGTGCTGAGGACATCGGCAGCGGAACTCACGAACGTGCCGTGGTGGACGTTACCCGCCTCATCGAGAAGATGGCCGCCAAATATGGCGCCGCATCCTAGCAACCTTACCTAAATGCGCACCCGCATTGGCATCGCAGGAACAGCGCGAATCGCTGACTACGCCGCACGTATTAGGCCTAGCTGTTGCAGTGCCGTCACCCCGTCGTCAAGCCCGATTTCCTCTGCAATCTTGCCCTTTTCGACCCGAAGTACAGTGGTGCCGGTGAAATGCATCTTCCGACCTGAAGCCGCTGGAAGAGAACCGATGAGAAAATCACTAAAGGCGGGTCCGGTGTGCGTGCCGCCGCCCTTCCAGCGCCCGACGACGTAGTCGCCCTCAGCGATTAGGTCCGCCGCGCCGGCGAAGCTCAGATTGGGAAACGCCTCGCGAAATCCGCTCATGAACGCCTTAATGTCCTGGTGACCGCGACGGGGAGCATGCAGAGAATATTGCAAGAGCATGTCCGGCGCGGCGCATTCATCGACAATGCGGGGATTCCAGGGATTGCCCCAGAACCCTTCGAACCATCGACCTACGATGGCCTTGTTTTCTTGTTCCTTCGACATGACGAATTCCTTCGATTGCTGCTGTTATGGGCAAGGTCCTGGTCTGGATCAGGCGAGTCCGCTGATCTCGAACACCAGGTTAGGTCACAACGGCAATGGGGCAACTCCGTTTGTTGCTGTGAAATCCAACCGGGACAGCAGCGGTTAGAGACCGAGAATTAGCGGCGCGCGGACGTTCTCAAGCATCCAGAACGGAATCGGATTCATCTGCAAATCCCGGGATCGTTGAGGTGTCGCCGTATGGTTCCTCATCATCATCAGGTCGTGCCGGGAACGTAGATTCAGTTCTCGTGAATAAATCAGACCATACGCTCAACACTCCGGCGAGCGAAGCTAATACGACTCCTGCAGTTACTGCAACGACAACCAACGCGTGCATAACTCCTCCAAAAGAGTTGCGGATTCCTACGCCCTCCTAATGGAGCGTAATCTTGCCTAGTTGAGGCAATGACCTGGGCAGCTGCTTCTCGATCTGCCGGGTCTCACCGGTGCGGGCCGGTATCTTGTGCTCAACGGCGACAGCCACCAGCTGGGGCTGTTCGGTCGGCCATTCGATCAACGGGGAGAAGCTGCGTTTGGGTTTGCGCCTAGTCATGATGGCACCTCGTAGTACGTTCGGCGATCTGTCTGAAATTCTGGTGCGAGAGGGTTACGCCGGCATTTCACGACGCAGCGCGAGGATTTCAATTGAAACGCTCTTGCAAACGCGCCCCGTACGCTCCCAGCTCTCGAGTCACCTGGCTATTGTCCCCCAAGGGAACGGCGCGGGATCCGGCGACAAGCGCCGCAAATGCGAATTTCAACCCGCGGACCACAGCACTCGAGCGGGCCGCCTCAGGAGGCGCCCCTTTATCCGCTCGGTTGCGGGTGTATATCTCCGGATGGGTCAAGCCGAGAAGACCCGTGGCGATTTTTTGGAATTCAGTCATGACATTGCTCCTAGGAATGGCACCGAGGCGACAAGTGCAGCTTGCGGCCAGGGGAAATTCGGAACAAATGCAAAGGCTGAAGCGCTGTTAAGTAACGCTTAACGGGCTCGAGCACATTTTTCAAACATCGCACCGCCGCCGCCCGCTCTTGATGATCCGAAGGCCTATTTCGAAGCATTTCTGACTTTGGAGTGATTCGATCGCTTCGCTGGCTATTGCCCTGGATAGGCAAGCTTCGGATACCAGTCAGCTCCGCGGCCTTCGGGTGTGGCATCGAGGATGGTCCATAGCGGCATCAGATCCGGCGCACCGCGCGGATCCTGACCGGGGTCGGCGGTCTCGGGACCCATCTCGCCGCTCCAGAAGTGACGAATCACGCCGCCGCGGCGGGTGAAGACATTGAACGCCGGCATATCCGCATCCTCAGCGCTCACATAGTCGCGCGTGTAGTCACCGCTCGGATCTGAAAAAATCCTAAGGTCGCGCCATCCGCGCTCCTTTTTGAACGCCATCAGACGTTGAATCGGGGAACGAGCGGTGACCACCAACGAAATTCGCTGCTCCATGTCCTTCACCTCGCCTTCCCAGGCTGAGAGCAGGGAGGTGCACATGGGGCATGGCCGCTCGCGTTGCGGTCCGTACATATAACTGTAGACGGCAAGAGAATTTTTGTCCCGGAACAGATCCGCCATCGTCACCCGCCCTGTTTCGCTCTCGAACTGATAGTTTTTCTTGACTTCACCACCCGGCGGCAACGCGCGGCGCTGCTCGGCCACCCGTTCGATGTGGCGCCGAAGCTCGATCTCTTCTGCCAGCAATGAATTGCGAGCTGACCGGTATTCGCTGCTTTCATTGGGAAAGCGCGTCGGATTCTTGGCCGCGAGCTGTGTTGCCGACGGCAATTCTGTCTTGGTTGTCATGATTGGCCTTCATGGAGTCGGTGTGGATCTCTGAATCGAGG
>JAQGOD010000219.1 GCA_028293775.1 Gammaproteobacteria bacterium | reverse complement strand
CAGGGATCGATGCGGGTGGTATCGAATACCTGCTGCAAGGTCCAGCCGGCGCGAATCGCGTCCGCCACATACAAGATCCGATTGGGCCCCGGCCAGCGCAACTCGTAGGCGAGCTTCTCAGCCGCCTCGTCGGTGAGGGGCAGGGTCACCTGCTCGTTGAAGCCGTCGTAGCCGGTCTCGAGGCTGCGCAGCGCTTTTTGCATGGATTCTTGAAAGGTGCGTCCGATGGCCATCGCCTCGCCCACCGACTTCATTTGCGTGGTCAAGCGCGTGTTGGCACCGGGAAATTTCTCGAACGTGAAGCGCGGAATCTTCGTGACCACATAGTCGATCGTGGGTTCGAATGAGGCCGGCGTCGCACCACCGGTGATTTCATTCTTGAGCTCGCTCAAGGTATAGCCCACGGCCAGCTTGGCGGCGATCTTGGCGATGGGAAATCCGGTGGCCTTGGAAGCCAGCGCCGAGGAACGCGACACCCGCGGGTTCATTTCGATGACCAGCACTCTGCCATCTTCCGGATTGATGGCGAACTGCACGTTCGAGCCGCCGGTATCGACGCCGATTTTGCGCAACACCGCAATGGACGCGTCCCGCAGCCGTTGGTATTCACGATCCGTGAGGGTTTGCGCCGGAGCGACGGTGATCGAGTCGCCGGTGTGCACGCCCATCGGATCGATGTTCTCGATGGAGCACACGATGATGCAGTTGTCGTCGTGGTCGCGGACCACTTCCATCTCGTACTCTTTCCATCCGAGCACCGATTCCTCGAGCAGTACCTCGTTGGTGGGCGAGGCATCGAGCCCACGCGCCACGATGCCTTCGAATTCCTCGCGGTTGTAGGCGATGCCCCCGCCGCTGCCGCCCAACGTGAAAGAGGGTCTGATCACGGTGGGAAAGCCGATTTCCGACTGCACCGCCAGGGCCTCTTCCATGCTGTGAGCGATACGCGCTCGCGCCGTTTCGAGCCCAATGTCGGTCATGGCGCGCCGGAACAGTTCTCGGTCCTCGGCCATGTCGATGGCTCGCTGCGACGCGCCGATCATCTCCACATTGAATTTTTCCAATACTCCTTCGCGCACCAAATCGAGCGCGGTGTTGAGCGCCGTCTGGCCGCCCATGGTCGGCAGCAGCGCGCTGGGTTGTTCTTTTTCGATGATGCGGGCGATGGTGCGCCAGTTGATGGGCTCAATGTAAATCGCATCCGCCGTCTCCGGATCCGTCATGATCGTCGCCGGATTGGAGTTCACCAGGATGACCCGATATCCCTCTTCTTTCAATGCCTTACAGGCTTGAGCTCCAGAATAATCGAACTCGCACGCCTGGCCGATGATGATGGGCCCCGCACCGATGATCAGGATGCTCTCAAGGTCGGTACGTTTCGGCACTAGCCTTCCGCCGATTTCTGTTTCACGGGTGTGCGCCCGCGCGAATTGGCCTGCACGCGTTTGACCATCAGGTACATGAAGTGCTCGAACAGCAATCGCAGGTCGTGCGGCCCGGGGCTGGCCTCGGGGTGCCCCTGAAAGCTAAATGCCGGCCGATCCGTGCGGCTGAGGCCTTGCAGTGAGCCGTCAAACAAAGAGCGATGCGTTGCCCGCAGCGTATCGGGCAGCGTCGACTCATCCACCGAGAAACCGTGGTTCTGGCTGGAGATCAACACTCGCCCCGAATCGACTTCCAGTACCGGATGGTTCGCACCATGATGGCCGAACTTCATTTTGACCGTCTTCGCGCCGCTGGCGAGCGCCAACAACTGATGTCCCAAGCAAATGCCGAAGACCGGGACATCGGTCTCCAGGAAGCGCGCAATGGCCGCGATGGCATAGTCGCAAGGTTCCGGATCACCCGGACCATTACTTAAGAAAATACCATCAGGATTCATCGCAAGTACCTGATCAGCAGGAGTTTGTGCGGGAACAACCGTCATGCGGCAACCATGCTCCGCCAGAATCCGCAAAATGCTGCGCTTCATGCCGTAGTCGTAGGCGATCACGTGCAAGCGGCTTTGCGGGCGCGGCGGCTTGGCACCGGTTTTCCAAATCAGCCCGTCATTCCACTGGTAGACCTTCTTGGTGGAAACAGCTTTGGCCAAATCCATGCCCTTGAGGCCGGGAAATTTTTTGGCGGCGCGCACCGCCGCGTTCTGGTCGATATTCTCGCCCGTCATGATGCAGCCGGATTGGGCGCCCTTCTCACGCAGCAACCGGGTCAGCTTGCGCGTATCGATATCGGCAATGGCCACCACCTTGCAGCGAAGCAGAAAACTCTGCAAAGACTCCGTGGAACGCCAGTTGGAATGCAGCAGCGGCAGGTCGCGAATGACGAGCCCGGCGGCATAGACCGCGCCGGATTCCAAATCCTCGGGCGTCGCGCCGGTGTTGCCTATGTGCGGATAGGTCAGGGTAACGATCTGCCGGCAGTAGGAAGGATCGGTGAGGATTTCCTGATACCCGGTCATCGCCGTATTGAAAACTACTTCACCCGTCGTGTTGCCTTTTGCGCCGACTGAGACGCCGCGAAACACGGTGCCATCTTCAAGAGCTAGCACTGCAGGTGTCGACACTCCGGTTCCTCGCTTTGCGCTAGGGCGCGTTTGACGCAGATGCGCAAAGCGGGAGGCGCTCTTGAGAACGTCTCCCGCTTTGTGGGTAAATTCGCACGTCGTTTCCGGGCGCGAATATTAACGATGCCCGCGATCACTGTCCATGTTTCTTCATTAAAGTCCGACCACATCGCGCATGCGGTACAGACCCTTGGGCTGTGTGGAGAGCCAAGCGGCGGCCTGCAAGGCCCCGCGCGCGAATGTGATGCGGTCGGTCGCCCGGTGGGTCAGTTCCAGCCGCTCTCCCGCCGCTGCAAAGGTCACGGTGTGCTCGCCCACGATGTCCCCCGCCCTTAAGGCGGAAAAACCGATGCTTCCCGGCCCCCGCGCGGCATTGACACCATGCCGGTCGTAAACGGCCACCTCGCTCAAATCAACGCCGCGTGCCCCGGCTGCCGCCGCCCCAAGGCTCAAAGCCGTGCCTGAGGGCGCATCGCGCTTCAATCGGTGATGCGCTTCGAAGATTTCGATGTCATAGGAGGCGTCCAACGCTGCGGCCGCCTGTTCGACCAGTTTGCTCAAGACCGCCACCGCGACGCTCGTGTTGGGAGCCAGCAAGACGGCAATCCTGCTTGCCGCGCGCTCGAGCGCAGCATGCGTCGCGGCGTCCAGGGCAGTGGCGCCGACCAGCAACGGGACACTCGCCGCACTGCAAGCCTGTGCATGGGCGGCGACGGCGCTGCCGAGACTGAAGTCAAGCGCCAGGGAGCCCGGGGTCAGCCCCGCCGCGGCATCTGCGCTAACGGTGACTCCGGTCGCCTGCCCGTCAGCGGCGGCATCGAACCCTAAGCGGCTGCTGGCCGGCGAGGCAATCGCGCCGTGCAGATGAAACGGCGAGCCTTCGCGCAAGGCCCGAATTAGCGCTTGTCCCATGCGGCCGGTAATGCCGAAAACCACCAGCGGCTGCGAGGGCACCTACTCGACCGCGCGCGTGAAGAATTTCTTGACCCCATCGAAAAACGTTTGTTCTTTGGGATGATGGCTGCCCTGCTCCAACGAGACCTCGAACTTCCTCAAAAGCTCTTTCTGCTCGGCCCGCAGGCTCACCGGTGTTTCCACCACCACACGGCAAAACAAATCGCCGGGGGCGCCGCCGCGCACGGGGCGCACGCCTTTCTCGCGCATGCGAAATACCCGGCCCGATTGGGTCTCGCTGGGAATCTTTAAAACCACCTCGCCGTCGAGCGTCGGCACCTCGACGGTGCCGCCGAGCGCCGCGGTTGCAAAGGTAATGGGCACCTCGCAGGACAAATGGCTGCCTTCGCGCTCGAAAATGGCATGCTCGCGCACGCGGATCTCGACGTAGAGGTCCCCGGCCGGACCGCCGTTTCGGCCCGCCTCGCCCTCGCCATTCAAGCGAATGCGATCGCCCGTGTCGACGCCCGCGGGCACTTTCACCGGCAGCGATTTGTCCTGACGGACTCTTCCCTGCCCGTAGCAGGTATCGCACGGATTGGAGATGATTTTGCCGCGGCCCTTGCAGCGCGGACAAGGTTGCTGGATGGTGAAAATGGACTGCTGCACCCGGACTTGGCCCTGGCCGTTGCAGGTATCGCAAGTCTTCGGTGTCGAGCCTTTGGCTGCGCCCGAGCCCTTGCAGGTCTTGCACTCCGCCATGGAGGGAATGCGGATCTCGGTCTCGGTGCCGAACACCGCTTGCTCCAAATCCAGATCCAGCTCGTAGCGCAAATCGGCGCCGCGAAACACCTGCGATCGGCCGCGTTGCCCGCCTGAGAAGATATCGCCGAACATCTCGCCAAAAATATCGCCGAAAGCTTCGCCGGCGCTGAAACCGCCGCCGCGGTTGCCTTCGAGACCCGCGTGGCCGAACTGATCATAGACAGCGCGCTTGTGGGCGTCGCACAGGACCTCGTAAGCCTCTTTGCACTCCTTGAAGCGATGTTCGGCATCGGGATCGTCGGGGTTGCGGTCGGGATGAAATTTCATCGCAAGGCGGCGATAGGCCTTTTTGATGTCTGCTTCGGTCGCGTCCCTTGCCACGTCCAGCAGCTTGTAATAGTCCTGCTTCGCCATTGCTCACCTAGCCTCAAGCCCATACAAACGAACCGCCGGTACTATGCATACCGGCGGTTCAGATCACAATCTACCAATCGTCAAAGTGTTAAGCCTTCTTGCGGTCGCTGTCCTTCACTTCCTCGAACTCGGCGTCCAGCACGTCATCCTTGGGCTGTTCGGCGCGGCCGCCGGCCGAAGGGTTTTCGGCCCCGGCCCCCGCCCCGCCCGCATTGGCCGAGGATTGCTCATACATCTTCTGCATGATCGCACTCGAGGCCTGCTCCAGGGCGGCGGTCTTGCGCTCGATCTCCTCCCGATCATCGCCGCTCATCGCAGTCTTGACGTCCGCCACCGCCTCGGTGGCCGTCTTCTTCTGATCATCGGAGATTTTGTCGCCCATGTCCTTGAGCGCTTTTTCGACGGTGTGAATGGTCGCATCCGCCTTGTTGCGCGCGGCCACGAGTTCACGAAACTTCTTGTCCTCCTCGGCATGCGTTTCCGCATCGGAGACCATGCGCTTGATTTCGGCCTCCGACAAACCGCTGGAGGCCTTGATCACGATGCGCTGTTCCTTGCCGGTTTTCACGTCCTTCGCCGAGACGTTCAAAATTCCGTTGGCATCGATGTCGAACCCGACCTCGATTTGCGGCATGCCGCGCGGCGCGGGCGGAATATCCGTCAGGTCGAAGCGTCCCAATGACTTATTGTCCGAGGCTCGGTCGCGCTCGCCCTGCAGCACATGGATGGTCACACCGGTCTGATTGTCGTCCGCCGTCGAGAAGGTCTGCGTCGCCTTGGTCGGAATCGTGGTGTTCTTCTCGATCACCTTGGTCATGACGCCGCCCAGAGTCTCGATGCCTAAGGACAGCGGGGTGACATCGAGCAGCAACACGTCTTTGACGTCGCCGGAAAGAACACCGCCCTGAATCGCGGCGCCCACGGCCACGGCTTCATCGGGGTTCACATCCTTACGCGGCTCTCGGCCGAACAGGTCCTTCACCGCTTTTTGTACCAGCGGCATGCGGGTTTGACCGCCCACCAGAATGACCTCGCCCACATCCTTCATGGACAGGCCCGCATCCTTGAGCGCGATGCGGCACGGTTCCATGGTCTTCTGCACCAGATCCTCCACCAAGGACTCGAGCTTGGCGCGGGTCAGTTT
>JAQGOD010000206.1 GCA_028293775.1 Gammaproteobacteria bacterium | reverse complement strand
ACCCGGCAAACGCAGCTGCGCTTGGGCCAAGTTCACCCCCGTTATTCCGATCACTGTCCACAAAAGCAAACGCATGAACCTTGGCCTCCGAGCAAAAGCACGCTGCTGACGCCTATCTTAAGACTGTTAGCATGCAGGGATTAAACGGCAACCCTCGAACGTCTACAGTGTGAGTACGAACGAAAGCGTCGGAAACATCCAGGATCAAATCGTCGCTTTGCTGCCTCGCTTAAGGCGCTTCGCGCGGGGCCTGGTGCGCAATCCGCACGATGCCGACGATGTGGTGCAAATCGCAGTCGAGAGAGCTCTGCTGCATTTGGACCAGTGGCACCGGGACGCACGCTTGGACAGCTGGCTGTTCAAGATCGTGCGTAACGCTTGGATCGATGAGGTGAGATCGCGCGGCCGCGCACTTAAGATTTTCATGCCTGAGGAAGCGGGCGAACACGTTGGAGAGGCCTCGATGGAAAGGGTCATAGACCGCTTATCCGTAGAAGCGGCCTTGCACCGGCTGCCGCAGGACCAGCGTCTGGCGGTCAGTCTGGTCTTGGTCGAGGGATTGTCCTACAAGGATGCCGCGGATGTGCTCGAAGTACCGCTCGGAACCCTGACCAGCCGATTGTCGCGGGGCCGCGAGGCGCTGCAAGCGATGCTGCAATTTCCGGGAGGAGAGCCATCATGACCTTGACGGACGAAACGCTCATGGCCTATGCGGACGGTGAAGTCGATGCGGAAACGCGCGCCGTCATCGAATCGGCCATGCGTGAGGACCCTTTGGTTCGCAGCCGCGTCGAACGTCATCGCGCGCTGCGCGAAGCGGTGCAAGGCGCATTTTCCTCGGTCCTCGACGAGCCGGTCCCGGATCGGCTCATCGCCGCAGCGCGCGGTCAGGGCGCCGTAGCGGGGGGCAAGGTCGTTGACCTTTTGCGCGTTCGCGCTGCGGTGCGCGCGCCGGTGGAAACATCGCTGGGCTCGCGGCGTTGGCAACCGGCCGCCCTGGCCGCCAGTCTGCTGATGGGGTTGGGGTTGGGTTACTTAGCCTCACACAATTCCAACGCGTTGGTGAAGTCCAGCTCGAGCGGTGGACTCATCGCGAGTGCGGCGCTCGACGAGGCGCTGTCCAATCAACTCTCGGCTGACCGCGCGGCGGGATCGGTGGCCGCGACCGGCATCAGCTTTCGCAGCAAAGCCGGCGATTACTGCCGGACATTTTCTCTGAGCGGCGCCGAGTCGAGTTCCGGACTGGCTTGCCGCGAAGGCAACGGCTGGAAAATAAAAGTGCTCGCGCAATCTTCCCACCCGGCGGGAGATCTCTCTAATTTCCGGCAAGCAGGCTCCGCCGACTCGCCGGCGGTACGCGCCGCCGTAGAGGAGTCGATTGCCGGTGAACCGCTGGATCAAGCCGGCGAGATCGCGGCGCGCCGCAGCGGCTGGGCCGCGAATTCGGGGCCTTAAGCGGCAGAGCTTGGCCGGCGGGCTGCCACAGTTCGATCGAATTTTCGCAAACGATCTTGACAGTTGCTGCATTTTTATGCAGCATATCTGCAAGTTTATGCAAGAGTCCGAAATGCTTCGATCCGAGCTCGATCACCACGATGCCCCGGCGCGCCGAGCCATGCTGGCGAAAATCATTCGCGAGCAATCCGTCGGGCGCCAGACCGAATTGGTGGATCTGTTGCGCAAGTTGGGGCACATCGCGACTCAGTCGAGCGTAAGCCGGGATTTGCGCGAGCTCGGCGTGGCCAAGATGGGCGATCGCTACGTGCTGCCCGAGGCGGCAATGGCGCCCAAAAATGACTTTTCCTCACTCAAGCAGTTCGTCAGCGCGCGCTTCACCGCGGGCAACAACCTGACGGTGCTGAAAACGACCATTGGCTCGGCGCAAAGCGTGGCGGTTGCCATCGACACGGCTCAATGGCCCGAAGTGGTCGGCACCATCTCGGGCGACGACACCATATTCATTGCGACTGTCGGCGCTGCCGCGCAGCGCCGCTTAAGCGAGCGACTACTCGCCCTTTTCGGACGATAATTTCCATGACATCACCCCACCCCGAAGGCGCCGAGCCCATTTTGTTGGCTTTTTCCGGCGGTCTCGACACCTCTTTCTGCGTTCCCTGGCTCAAGGATACGTATCGGCGGCCGGTCATCACCGTGACGGTGGATACGGGCGGCATCGATGCGGCCGCCGCAAAATCATTGGCCGAGCGTGCAGCGGCGCTCGGCGCCATCGAGCATCATTTAATTGACGCACGCAGCGCGTATTTTGATCAGGTGCTGAAGTACTTGATCATGGGGAATGTGCGCCGCGGAAACCTATATCCCTTGTGCGTCGGTGCGGAGCGCGTGTTGCAGGCGCAGACCATTGCGCAAATGGCCCTATCGCTCAACACCAAAATGGTGGCTCATGGGTGTACCGCGGCCGGCAACGATCAAGTTCGTTTCGAAGTGGCATTGCGCACCTTGGCGCCGGAGCTGGAAATCATCGCGCCCGTACGCGATCGGGCGTTCAAGCGTCCGGAGCAGCTCAAGTATCTCGAGGACCATAAGCTGCCGGTACCTCCGTTCGGTGCAGCCTATTCGGTGAACCGCGGGCTATGGGGCGTGACCATCGGCGGCAAGGAAACGCTCACTTCTCAGGGCAGCATTCCCGATGATGCCTGGGTGCTGTCCAAGGATGCCTTTTCGCATCCTCGGGCGCCGCAGCGGCATACCGTCGGCTTTACGCAAGGCGTCCCCAGCAGTCTGGACGGCAAGGCGCTCTCGGCCGTGGCCGTCATCGAAGAACTCGAGACCTTGGCGGGCCCTTTCGGCATCGGCCGCGGCATACATTTGGGCGATACGGTGATCGGCACCAAGGGTCGCGTCGCCTTCGAGGCACCCGCTGCCGAGGTGCTGCTCACGGCGCATCGCGAACTCGAGAAGCTGGTCCTGACGGGCAAGCAGGCGCGCATCAAGGAAACCGTTGCGCAGCCTTACGGTGATCTGGTGCACGAAGGTCAACATTTGGACCCCGTCTGTCGCGATATCGAGGCGCTGCTGCAGTCTTCCCAGGCGCGCGTCAGCGGCGAGGTCGCCGTGCTCTTGCGCGCCGGTTCCGTTTTTGTCGAGGGAGTGACATCGCCTTTCTCGTTGATGGCCGCATCCAAGGGCGTGTACGGCGAATCCGCCGGCGAGTGGACGCCCACGGATGCGCAGGGATACTCGAAAATGCTGGCGCTGACCGGTGTTTTTTACAAGCGCGCGGGCGCGAGCTTTAGCAAATGAGCAGCATGCGCACCATGGTCGTCGACAAGATCGCCTCAGTGACTCAGGCCTGCGGCCTGTCGCACGAGCTGCGCATTGCGCCGGAAATTCCGTGCGAGGAAGGCCTGGTGCTGGTGGTCGAGATCCTCAACAGCAAGGCGAATTACAACACCCTGGAACTCACCAGCGGGCGCATGGCAAAAGTCGTGCGCGGCGACATCGTGGTCGGGGCCTTGGGCCATCGCAAGGCGCTGTTCGGCTACTCGGGCCATATACCGGCGACGCTCAAGCCGGGCGATATCATTCAAATGCTCAATATCGGCGGCGTGCTCGGCATCTGCGATTCCGCGACCCAGGACAAGGGCAAGCCATTCGATTGCAAGGTCTTGGGCACGGTGCTGACGTTCCCCTACCTCGGCGAGCGCATCGGCGTTCCGGCCAAGGTAGGTTACAAGCCATTGGATTATGAGGCCGCACTCGATGCGCGCGGCGTGCCGGTGGTGGCGATCGCAGGCACGTGCATGGAGGCCGGAAAAACCGCGGCCGCGGCGGCCATCATCGCGCGCATGCGCCATCGCGGATTGGTGGTGGACGCATTCAAGGCCACCGGCGTCTCTCTGCGCCGAGACATCATGGCGTTCGAGGACTCGGGCGCCCGCCGCACCATGTTGTTCACGGACTTAGGGATCGTGACCACCACTGCGGAGTGCGGCCCTGCCCTGACGCGCACCATGCTGACGGAGATGGCCGCCGGTAGTCCCGACGCCATCGTGTTCGAGTTGGGTGACGGGCTCTTGGGCACGTACGGTGTGGAAGCCATTTTGCGCCAGCCGGACATCAAAGCGGCACTCACTTGCGTGGTGTTATCGGCCAATGATCCGGTGGCGGCGTGGGGCGGGGTCAAGCTGTTGCGCGAGCGATTCGGCATCGAGCCCAGCGTGGTGACCGGGCCCGCGACCGACAACCAGGTAGGCATCGAAATCATCCGCGAGCAAATGAACGTCGAGGCCTTCAATGCCCTCAGCAATCCTGCGGATCTGGGCGATCACATCATCGGCGCGCTGGGATTGCGCAATGTGCGCCAACCGAAGGCAGTGGGCGAATGAACTCCTCCACGCCGGCCATTGTGCTCGGCGGCACCGGCTATGTGGCCGGCGAACTCTTGCGCCTGATAGCCGGTCATCCGCAGCTTGACGTGGCCGCCGTGCTGTCGGATAGCCAGCCGGGCGCGAAGGTTGCGGATGCCTTTGCGCACTTGCGCAGCGCCTATCCGGATCTGAAATTTTCGGCGGCCGATGAGTTGCAGGCCATCGTCGGCCGCTCCCCGGTGTCCGCCTTGTTCTCCGCCGCCCCGCATGGCGTTTCCGCCGCCCTCGTCGATCGGCTGTTGGCGGCGGCCTCTTCGGCGGGCACGCGCATACATTGCGTGGACATCTCCGCGGACTTTCGTTATTCGAGCCAGGCGGCCTACGAGGCGGTGTACAAACATGCGCACGGCGCGCCGGGAAGAATCCCGGAGTTCACCTGCGCCGTGCCCGAGCATCTGCGCGCATCGCCGACGCCGCATGTGTCGCACCCCGGTTGTTTCGCCACGGCGACGCTGCTCGCCAGCGTGCCGCTGCTGGCGCTGGGATTGACGGACAAGCGCCTGTTCGTGACCGGCATCACGGGCAGCACGGGGTCGGGCCGCAAGCCGGTCGAGGGCACGCATCACCCGCATCGTCACAGCGATCTCTACACCTACGGGGCCTTAAGTCATCGTCACGTGCCCGAGATCGCCGCCTGTGCGAAGCTCGCGACGGGTGTGGAGGCTGATTTTAATTTCGTGCCGCATTCGGGACCCTTTGCGCGCGGCATCCACGTCACGGTGCAGGCCAGCTTAAAGAACTCGATCTCCACGGCGCAGGCGGTGGATGCGCTGAAATCCTACTACCGCGATTGCCCTTTCGTGCGCGTCGGCGATACGGCGCCGCGCGTCAAAGATGTGGTCACGAGTAATTATTCGAACCTTAGCGCCGTCACCA
>JAQGOD010000022.1 GCA_028293775.1 Gammaproteobacteria bacterium | reverse complement strand
GGGGCGCGCTGCGCGTTCATGCCGCCGCTCCTGCCGCGAAGCGGCGTTTCAAATCATGAGCAATGGTGCCGAGATTGCCGGCCCCCATGGTCAGAACCACATCGCCGTCATGCAACACGGCGCGCAGGGACTCGGCCAGGTCATCGACGCTTTCCACGAATACCGGCTCGACCAGACCGCGGCTGCGGACCGCGCGGCAAATGGCGCGTCCGTCGGCACCGGCGATCGGCGCTTCGCCGGCGGCATAGACCTCCGTGACCAGAAGCACGTCGCATTCACTTAAAGCCAGCCCAAAATCATCCAGCAAATCGCGCGTGCGCGTATATCGATGCGGCTGGAACACCAGCACCAAACGCCGTTTCGGCCAGCCCTGCCGCGCCGCCTCCAACGTCGCGGCCACTTCCGTCGGATGATGGCCGTAGTCATCGACGATCAGCGCACGGCCGCCGGGGAACTGGATTTCGCCGAGCTGCTGCAGGCGCCGATCGATGCCCTGGAAATTCAGCAAGGCGCGCTCGATCGCCTCGTCGGCGATGTCGAGCTCGGTGGCGACCGCGAGCGCCGCCAGCGAATTGAGCACATTGTGGCGGCCCGGCAAATTGATGGTTAGGGTTAAGGGCGGGCGACCCGCGCGCAGCGCCTCATAACGGGATTGCAATCCCAAGCGTTGAACATTGACCGCGCGGATGTCCGCGCCTTCCCCGAAACCATACGTCACGTACGGCCGGCCAACGGCGGCCACGATGCTGTTCACGTGCTCATCGTCGGCGCACAGCACGGCAAGCCCGTAGAAGGGCAAGTTGTGCAAGAAATCCACGAAGCTTTGCTTGAGACGCGCAAAATCCCCGTCATGCGTCGCCAGATGATCATTGTCGATGTTCGTGACGATGGCGATCATGGGCTGCAAGTGCATGAACGAGGCATCGCTCTCGTCCGCTTCGGCGACCAGATACCGGCCGGCGCCTAGGCGCGCGTTGCTGTCGGCGCTCTTCAGCCGGCCGCCGATGACGAAGGTGGGATCGAGCCCGGCCTCGGCCAAGACACTTGCCACCAAACTCGTGGTGGTGGTCTTGCCGTGCGTACCCGCGACGGCGATCGAATAGCGAAAGCGCATCAGCTCGCCCAGCATTTCCGCGCGCGCGACGACCGGAATGCGCTTGGCCAGCGCCGCAGCCACTTCTGGGTTCGACTGGTTGACGGCGCTCGACACCACGACGACATCGGCATCGCCCAAGTATTTCTCGTCGTGGCCGATGAAAATCGTCGCACCCAAGCGCACGAGACGATCGGTGACCGCGTTGCCTTTGAGATCGGAGCCTTGCACTTCGTAGCCCAAATTGAGCAACACTTCGGCGATGCCGCCCATGCCGCTGCCGCCGATACCCACCAAGTGAATGCGGTGAATGCGCCGCATCCGGTCGTGCATGCTGGTGGGCGCAGTCATGCTTGCGCCCCGGCGGCCATGCACAGATCCGCAAGACGCGTCGCGGCATCGGTAATGCGCACACCGCGCGCCGCTTCGGCCATCTTGAGCAATCGCGCGCGATCGCAGAGAAGTTCGCCCAAGACCTCGCTCAAGGTCTCCGGCGTCAGATCGCGCTCCTGGATGATGCGCGCCGCCCCGATGCCGACCATGACGGCCGCGTTCTTGGTCTGATGATCGTCGGTCGCCACGGCCAGCGGCACGAATATGGCGCCCAAACCCGCCGCTTGCAGTTCCGCGACGGTCATCGCGCCGGCGCGGCACACTGCCAAGTCCGCCCAGGCGTAGGTTTTGGCCATATCGTCGATGAAGGGCAACACCTGCGCCTCGATCTGCGCTTGCGCGTAGGCCGCGCGGGTCGACTCGAGTCCCCGCTCGCCCGTCTGGTGCAGGATCTGCGGGCGAATCTGCTCAGGAAGGCGAGCCAGTGCTTGCGGCAGCACTGCGTTCAAGCGCTGTGCGCCTTGGCTGCCGCCGAACACCAACAAGCGCGCCTGTAGGTGCCGGCCCGCGAACCGTTGTACTGGCGATGCGAGCGCCGCAATGTCCGCGCGCACCGGATTGCCGATGGTGCTGGCATGCACTCCGGGCGCGAAACTTCCGGGGAACGCTTCCAGCACTTGCTTCGCCAAGCGCGCCAGCCATCGATTGGTCATGCCGGCAATGGCGTTCTGTTCATGGATGAGCAAGGGAATGCGCAGCAGCCACGCGGCGATGCCGCCGGGACCGCTGACATAGCCGCCGGCGCCCAACACCGAGCGCGGACGGACGCGGCGCAGTATCCCAATAGCTTGGGCCACGGCGCCGGCGATGCGCAACGGCGCCAACACCCAGGCCAAGAGTCCCTTGCCGCGAATCCCTGTCACGCGCACCCATTCGATGGGGAATCCTTGCGCGGGCACGAGACGCGACTCCATGCTGCCGGGGACACCCAGCCACACCACCGCGACGCCGCGCTCACGCAGTACCTTGGCCACCGCGAGCGCGGGAAATACATGGCCGCCGGTACCGCCGGCCATGATGAGCACGGGGCCGCCGAGAGCTGCGCTCATCGGCTGCCTCCCGGTACACGCGTCACTGCGGAACGCGAGTTGCACTTCACCTCGTGATAGATGCGCAAGAGCACACCGAGCCAGGCAAGGCTGACGAGCAGGCTGCTGCGTCCGTAGCTCAAGAGGGGCAAGGTCAAGCCCTTGGTGGGCAACACCCCCATATTGACGCCGATGTTCACGCTGGCTTGAAGTCCCAGCCAAATGCCGAAACCGATCGCAAGGTAGGCTTGGAAACGCATCCCCGCCTTGGCCGCCATGCGCGAAATGTGAAACGCCCGCCACACCAGCGCGACAAACAACCCGATCACACCCACCACGCCCACCAGGCCCAATTCTTCGGCCAGCACCGCAAACACGAAGTCGGTGTGCGCTTCGGGCAGGTAAAACAATTTCTGCACGCTGCTGCCCAATCCCACGCCGAACCAGGACCCACGGCCGATCGCGATGAGCGATTGGGTGAGCTGGAAGCCGCCGTTGAACGGATCATCGAAGGGATGCAGGAAAATCAGCAGCCTTTTTAAGCGATATGAGGAAGTGAGCGCCAGCAAGGCGAAGGCCACGGCCGCGGCCGACACCAGCGATATCACGTAGCGCAGCCGCGCCCCGGCGATGAACAGCACCGCGAATCCGGTGGCGAACAAGACGGTAGCGGCGCCGAAATCCGGCTCGATCAACAGCAACAACGCCGTCACCGATAAGAGAGCAAAAGGCTTGAGCAATCCGGGCAGCGTGGTCTCGAGCTCGGCGCGCTTGCGCACGCAGTAGCTGCATACCCACGTCAGCACCAGCACCTTGGCGAGTTCAGAAACCTGGAAATTGAGCACGCCGATTCGCAGCCAACGCCGGGCGCCATTGACCCGCGCGCCCAAGCCGGGAATCAGCACCAGCGTGAGCAGCAACAGCCCCACCAGCAACAGCGCCAAACTGTATTTGTCCCAAAGCTCGGTCGGCACGCGCGTGAGCATCCAGGCAAGCAGGAGTCCGGCCAGGGTAAAAATGAACTGCCGCTCGAGAAAATAAAACGGATCGCCCATGCTGCGCGCGGCGATGGACATGGAGGCGGAGGTGACCATGATCAGGCCCACCAGCGTCAGTGCGGCCACCAACCCCAAGGTGACGCTATCCCAGGCGAAAGGCATGCGCTCTCGCGCACGTACTCCATAGGACAGGGTGGCGCTACTCATGGCGCGGTGGCCTCGAGCTTGTGCACGGCGGCGGCGAACACATCGCCGCGATGGCCGTAGTCGCGAAACATGTCGAAGCTGGCGCAGGCCGGCGAGAGCAGGACGGTATCGCCGGCAACAGCGATGCGGTGGGCCCGGCTCACGGCGGCTTCCATCGAGGAAACCGTTTCGGTGCGGCACGTCCCTTTGAGCGCGGCTGCGATGGCCGGCGCATCCTTGCCGATCAGCACCGCTTCGCGCACCTTGCCCTGAAACGCCTTGCCTAACGGTGCGAAGTCTTGGCCCTTGCCCTCGCCCCCCGCGATCATGACCAACGGGCCCGGCATGCCGGCCACTGCCGCAATGGCCGCGCCGACATTGGTGCCCTTGGAGTCATCGATATAACGCACGCCGCCGATGTCGGCCACCCACGAGGAGCGATGCGACAGGCCCGGGAAGCTCTCGAGTGCTTCGAGCATGGCGGATCTCGGCAACCCCACGGCTTCACCCAACGCCAGCGCCGCGAGTGCATTGGCGGCGTTGTGCAAGCCGGTGATCTTCATGCGCGCGGCATCGAGCAATTTCTCGCCGCGGCGCGCCAAGAATATTTGACCGCCGCTGCGAATGAGGGAGAAATCGGTGTCGGTGCGCTCAATCGAGAAGCTCACCTGCACGGCATCGCTCGAAGTTTGCCGGCTGCGCATCGCCGCCACCCAGGGATCGTCGGCATTGAGGACCACGATCGAG
>JAQGOD010000164.1 GCA_028293775.1 Gammaproteobacteria bacterium | reverse complement strand
AACTTCGACCTGATTTGGTGCGTCAACACAATCCATCATCTGCCCGATCGGGCTCAAGCAGTTAGACGGCTCGCGAGCCTACTGAGAACCGGCGGCCGCGTGGCGCTCGCGCCAAGCTCGTTTCTGGCGGACATGTACTTCGCATGGGATGCCAGGCTGGAGCGCATGACAAATGAGGCCGTACGACAGTATTATCGGGATCGGTATCAGCTCGAGGAGCGCGACCTTACGTCTGTAAGATCTCTCGTGGGACTGCTTCGCGGCGCGAATCTTAAAAATATCGGCGTACGCACGGTTGTCATCGAAAGGATGTCGCCTTTGGACTCGGCGACAGAACTCTACTTGAGGGAAGCTATCTTCCGCGACACCTGGGGAGAGCGGCTGCGTCCCTACTTGTCGCATGACGATTATGCGGATCTCGCGAAATTGTGCGATCCGCGACACACGCAGTATGCATTGCGCCGGCCGGATTTCCATTTCCTGCAAAGTTTCACGCTGGTAACGGGCGAAATCTAGCCAATTCCGTGTACAGTCCGGTAAAGCGCTGCGCTGTGTAGTCGGCATCTTCCCGAGTCGCCCGCTTCAGCGCTTCGCGAGCAATCGACATTCGCAAGTTGTCGTCCTCGAGCAGTTGACGCACCGCTTCGGCGAGGCGGCTCCAGTCACCGATCGGTGCCGATAAAGCGGCAGTCGGCGCCCATTCGGCCAGATGTCCCACCATGGTGCCTACCGTCGGCACGCCCGCGACTGCAGCTTCCAAAGCCACCAACGGACCCGTCTCATGGCGCGAGGAGACGACCATGAGGTCAGCGGCCTCGATAAGTGGACGCAATTGCCGTTGGGTTAGAAACCCTCGGAATTTGACCACTTCTGACAATCCCAATTGTCGAGTGAGCGCCTGCATCTCTCCCTGCAGAGTATCCTCGCCGACGACATCCATCTCGAATCTGATGCTGGATTTACTGAGCGCAGCCAAGGCGCGCAGCAGTGTTGATTGATCCTTCACACGGTTGATGCTGGCGACCTGGATGAGCCGAGCAGGGCGGTGGTAATCGCGGCGAACCGGATCCCGAGGCGCCCAGGAAGTAAGATCCACTCCCAAGGGGACTCGGCGCGCAGCAACTCGAAGTGTGGCCAGCGCGTCTAGGACGGGTGCACTTGCCGCCGAGACCGCAGACGCATTGCGCAAAACCAAGGTTTCGCGAATGCGTCCCAGGCGCGTCCGCGCCGCCCCATAGGCGATCTCGGGCAGCGAAACCAATTCGCCGCCCGCGACGTGAACGAGGCTGGGGATGCCGAGTGCTTTGCCAGCGATGACCGCGACCATACCGCAAGTGCCGGACCAAATTGCGTGCACCACATCGAAAGGCGACGAACGATGCAGTTTATAAATGGCGATCAGGGCACGCAGTCCGGTGCGGCGCAAACCGATGTTATGAACGCGCGCTCCTGCGAGATCCCATGCGCCCGCGTGGGCCTCCTGGGTCAAGGCAACTACTTGCACATCGTGGTCACGTGATAGCCGCGAAATGAGGGCCAACAGCGCCGGAATCACCCGATACTCTCCCGATCGATCCACGCCGCCGGGTACCACGAGCGCAATGCGCACTTAGTTTCTCATCAATACAGTTCGTAAAGCCTCCACCGCCTCGTGCGGATGGCGTCCCCTGCGAAGCTCGAACGTATTGAGATGCGATACCTTCTTGCGGAAATCTTGCCATTGCGGCTGACTTGCCGCGTAGCCTTGGCTTTCCGCAAGGTTGGTCAGTAGAGCGGATCTGGAGATCGGTTTCAGCAGGGGGCGGTTGCCGGCGGTCTCGGGCGAGAGGAATACGAGGCTAACGATCTTCGGAGGCGATTTGGCAAGCCGAAAACCGTCGCGCCGCAGATCCACCTCGAACTTCTTGACGCCGCTCCGGCGTCGAATCACGGGGGATTTGCGAACCACCGCCGCTTCGCGCGACCTTCCGAGCCAGCGAAGCGAGTTGGCGCGAATGTGCACGAAGTTTGATACGCCGGTGGCCAGCATGGTATCGGGACTCACGAACGCGCTGTCCTCGGACAAAAAATCAAAGCCATCAAGCAAGCAATGCAAGGCCACCGTCGACTTTCCCGAGCCGCTCGGTCCGAAAAGCAATATGGCACGACCTCGTTGTCCGATGCATGCTGCGTGCAGCGGCACTAACCGTTGAGCGCGAGCAGCCAGAGTAAAGACGGCGAATTCGATCAATTCATAGCGAGCGTGGTAGGGGAATCGCAGCATAGGCGGGCTGACGACCACAAGGGCCGCGTGTTCGCGCGGGGACACGACGACGAAATTCGCCGTTTCTGCTGCACCGCCGAGGAAACCGGATCCCGATATCATCGCCAGCGGCGAGGGTTCGGCCCGCTTGCGTCGCTGCGGAACGGATGTCAACAGCAGGCTGACCCGAAGCTCCTGTTCGAGTCCTGACAATCGATGCCCAGGGAGGCCTCTATAGGCGCAATCCACCAGGCCCATCAATTCGGCGCTGTTGCTGTCAAAACGGAATGCGGCGCCGAGGAGCTGCATTCGTTTGCTCGTCAATCCTTCGCATCGTTCACCAAACGGATCAGTCATGAGGTCAGGTAACATTTCGGCGCTCTTGAGCTACTAACAGGGTTAGTACCATGTCGGTATGGTTATGGCCGTAACGAACAATGATTTCTCTCTCAGGGCCGCAATTGCGCGAGACACGAGACGCCTTTGACAGCGTCGCCGCGGACTATGACGGACCGCGCGGTAACAATGATCAAATTCAGGCCATGCGCAATGAAGCTTGGCATGCTTTGGATGCCGCGTTTCCAAAGAGCAGCCGATTGATCGACTTAGGTTGCGGCACCGGCCTCGACGCCATACGCATGGCAAAGCTCGGACATCTCGTCACGGCGGTGGATTGGTCGCCCCTCATGGTGCAGCGGACCGGCGAACGTGCCGTACGGGAGCAGGTGGCGGGTCGCATTCGGGCGATTTTCCTGGGCGCTCACGAGCTGCAGCGCTTGGATGGAGCTGGGCAGTTCGATGGTGTCTATTCGAATCTCGGTCCCTTGAACTGCGTACCCGACCTTGCCGATGTATCTCGCGAGTGCGCGCGCTTGCTGAGGCCGGGCGGCACTCTGGTATTCACGGTAATCGGCCGGATCTGCCCATGGGAAATTGCCCACTATCTGCGACGGCGGCGATGGGCCAGGGCGATAGTGCGATTTGCCCGCCAGCCAGTGCCGGTCGGCATGAACAATCACACCATTTGGACGCGCTATTACGGCCCGCGCGAGTTCTACCGCGCATTCAGCCGTGACTTCAAACTGGAGCACTTCCGCGGGTTGTGCGTATTTGCACCGCCGCCTTACCTGACCGGGGTTCGCGAGAAACATCCCAGACTGCACGCGAGGCTGTGGAGTCTGGATAGGCAATTCTCGGCATTGCCGCTAATTCGAGCAATGGGCGATCACTTCTTGATAATGATGAAAAAGCGGTAGCGATATCGCGGATGGGCTTTGATGATTGTAAACACGCATCGCCTATTCCCGAAACTCCTGGCAAGGATGCACATCGGAGTCGTCTGCGACGTGGGCTCGATGAACGGAGCGGACGCACTCGTTTTCCG
>JAQGOD010000140.1 GCA_028293775.1 Gammaproteobacteria bacterium | reverse complement strand
TTGCGGGGAAACGAGCTGGTTGCTCCGGTGCAGCTTCTCAGCGTCCGCGACCAGGACGGCGATCATTTTACGTTGGGACAAGCGCGGCGCGAGCCTCTCGCGGCGTTCGATGTTATCCTGCTGCGGCAGGATCCGCCGTTCGACCTCGCCTACATCACGTCGACGCATTTCCTGGAACGCATTCACCCCAAAACCCTGGTGGTCAACAACCCCGCCAGCGTCCGCAACGCGCCGGAAAAAATATTCGTGATGGATTTTCCCGACCTGATGCCGCCGACGCTGATCTCGCGCGATCTCGACGAGATCAATTCGATCCGGGCCGAGCATGGCGCGGTGGTGATGAAGCCGCTGCACGGCCATGGCGGCGCCGCGGTATTCCGCATCCTGCCGCAGGACATGAATTTCGGATCGCTCTACGACATGTTCTCGGTCACCTTCCGCGAACCGTGGGTGATCCAGCGCTTCCTCCCCGAAGTAAAACATGGCGACAAGCGCATCATCCTGGTCGACGGCGAATTCGCCGGCGCCGTCAATCGCGTGCCGGCCGCCGACGACCTGCGCTCCAACATGGTGCGCGGCGGCGCTGCCCAAGCGACTGATCTCACGCCCCGCGAACGCGAAATCTGCGCGCGCCTCGCTCCGGAATTGCGCGAGCGCGGACTGCTGTTCGTCGGTATCGACGTGATCGACGGCAATCTCACCGAAATCAACGTCACCTCGCCCACCGGCATCCGCGCCATCGCCCGGCTCGGCGGGCCGGATGTGGCGGCGCGGATATGGGACGCGATCGAGAAGAAGCGAGGCTAGGCTTTATAGTTCACCTTGGGAGACTCAAATGTGGACACAAACTGCTTGTGCGGCCCTTCGATCCGGGCACGTTCTCCAGCTTCGGTATGACGGTTACACCCGAGATGTCGAGGTTCACGCTGTCGGCTTCACGAAGGACGACAACGCCGTTATGCGTGTCTGGCAGGTCGCAGGCGGCAGCGTCAGCAATGAGCCCGTCGGATGGAAGCTGTTGCGCCTGGATGAAGCTGTCGAAGCCGTGGTCACGACCGCGCGCTCGATGGCTCCCCGAGCCGGCTATAAACCCGCCGACCCGGTCATGAAGGTCATCACCTGCCAGCTCTAGGGCGGCCCCTGACGTGGCGGCCAAAGCCTAGAATACGCTCGAAGCAAAACGCGAATCCGGCGCGCGCTCAGCTTCCGGTTGTTCCCTAAGCTCGATCTCGCTTGTCAACGCGTTGCACGGACTGACGATGGAAGAGTAATTCTCAACTGTCATCGCGAGCTCGTTTTCGGGGGATGAGTGGACATATGACTGGACAAGCTATGGGCACGGCTAACCTATCTCCAAACCGCCGCCCATTGATTGTTTCGGTTCGAGTGCGATGGTCAGCACACCTCTATCGCTTCTTTGCGGGTTTGAGAGTGGATGGCCGTGATCCGGATCACCCGGGTCACCTCCACGTGGGGAAGGCCGCTTCGTGCGTATCGCGTCGGAAGCCAACGGTGGCGTGCCGGGCCGTTTCATGGCAGATTGCATGAGAGCCAGCAGCACGCGGTGGATGTGCCGCCTTGAACGATCATCGGCCAGGTTCGGTTTCTTTCGATGGCGCCGGTGCGTCAGAGCCCACTCATGCCGCCACCGCGACGCCCAGCGTGTCTGCCTCTGGTGAACCCGCGCCTGCGCCTGACCTTCCCGCCAGCGGGACGCAGCTTTGGCCGGTTTTCATCTGTTATCGCCAAGTTGACGGGCTCGCGGCGGCGCGGCGGCTACACGAGCTCATCGACAAACGCAACATTACGGGACCGAAGGGCGAAGTAATCGAACTGGATGTTTATCTCGACCAAACCATGCCGGCGGTCGCGGATTGGCGGGAGATTCATAGACCCTATCTTGAAAAGGCGCGCGCGCTAATCGTCATTTGCACCCCCGGCTCCAAGATCATCGAGGGACCGGATGATTGGGTGCACACGGAAATCAACTGGTGGCTTGGGCACCGTAACGCGGTCCCAATTCTAATAGACCCGTTAGGCCAAGGTGTTCGATACGTTCCCACCGCGATCCGGGAGCGGTGGCCGGAAACCCAGCGCATCCGGCTGGTGGAGGCCGAATGGCGCCAATTGCCGCCGGCTGAGCTCGAGCAGAAGGCGATCGAGCTGCGACGGCAGATCATCGGGAACATACTGCCGAGCGGCGCGGTAATTTATGAGGAAGAGTTGAAGGCGGAACGCAAGCGCGGGCGGCAACTTGCCCGCGCACTGGCCGGCGCGATCGCGCTCCTCGCGGTAGCCGGAGCGGCCACGTGGTACGCCTTCACCAAGCGGACGGAAGCCGAACGCAGCCAAGCCGAGGCGGAGACGAGCCGCGCTGCAGCGAGAGCAAGCGCGCAGGTCGCCACCAGTGAGCGCGATAAGGCCCTCACCGGGCAATCGCAGTTTTTGGCTGACCTTGCCCGCCAGCAACGCGACGGCGGCGACGCCGGAACAGCGATTCTGCTGGCGCTGGAAGCGCTGCCCGAGGCAACTGGTCCCGATCGCCCTTATGTACCCGAGGCAGAGTTCGCGCTCAACACGGCTTTGCATAGTCTTCGCGAGCGGCGCCTCTACATGGTGGACGGTGACTTGGTCACCGCGGCACTCAGTCCAAATGGCAAGCGAATATTGACGACCTCGAACAACCAAGCACGGTTGCGGAACGCCGAAAGTGGGGAAGGCATCGGTGAGCCACTCAAAACTAATGTATCTCGCGCGACGTTTAGCCCGGACGGCAGCCGCATCATCGTCGCTGCCGCTGATGACGGCACGGCGTGGCTCTTGGACTCCGAAACCGGCAAACCGGCCGGCGAGTCGCTCAGCATCGATTCAAACACTAAAGATCGGAATCTTTTCGGTTATATCTGGCATACTGATTTTAGCCATGACGGCAAACGGATTGTCACCGCGTATAATGGTGGCGTAGCGCAATTGTGGGACGCTGCCACTCGCAAACAAATCGGTCAGCCTCTCAGAGGCCACACGCCGCAGTCGGCTTACATAGCAACTTTCAGCTATGACGATAAGCGAGTTGCCACCGCCTCTTGGCAAGACGTGATTGTATGGGATCTCGCTACGGGAAAACCATCAAACAGATCAAGGGAAATCCGTAACAGTCTAGCGTTCAGCCCCAATCTGGAGGCAGTCATTGCCACCTCTACTGACGGGATACCGAATGTCTTTGAACTCGCGACCGGTCAGCCGATTGGTGAGCCTCTTGCGGGCCATAAGGCCACGGTCCGGAGCGCTAGGTTCAGCCCTGATGGTAAACGTATTATCACTGGTTCCTCGGACAGAACCATGAGGTTGTGGGATACTATAACCCATAAGCAAGTCGGAGAACCGCTCAAAGGACATTCGGATGCCGTGCTCGAGGCCGCGTTCAGC
>JAQGOD010000108.1 GCA_028293775.1 Gammaproteobacteria bacterium | reverse complement strand
CCGGTGATCGAGCCGTCGAGTCCTCGTATGGGCGCTCCGCTGTCCTCGATTGGAATTTGGCGTCCATTTTTCGCGATGAGCAGCGTGTGGTTGGCAAGCCCGACCACATGGCCCTCCCGCAGTACCTTTGCGAAAGGACTTTCGACTCGATCGCGCGTGCGTTCGCCGACGATGTGGAATACCGTTTCCAGCGCTTGCCCTTGCGCCTCGGCCAGGGTCCATCCCGTTAATTGCTCAGCCACAAGATTCATACGCTCGATGCGGCCATGCTCATTGGTCGCAAGAACGGCATCGCCGACGCTGGCGAGAATCGTGGCGAGCCGTTGCTCACTCAATCGAACACGGGCCCCTTCGCGCAAGGTCAAGGCCCGAAGGAGCCAGAGCAGGAAAAGCGCGAGGCCGCCGAGCATGCTGACAGTTGCCAGCGTCCAACCTGCCGCCCTGGATGTCCGTGCGCTGCGCAGTGTCAGGAGTCTTTCCTCCTCGGCGCGCATGTTTGCAAGATCCCCTCGAAGCTTATCCATGATGCTGGCACCACCGCCCAAGCGGACGACCTCTGCCGCGGCGGCCGGCTCGCCGCGCCCATAAAGCGCGAGCGCCGTTTCAAGCAGCGCGAGCTTGTCATTAATTTCGGATCGCACCTGGACGAGCTCGGCTTGCTGCACTGGATTGTCTTTGATCAGCCGCTCGAGTTCCTGAAGAGTGCCAGGAAGCGTGGCCAGCGCGGATCGATACGGAGCGAGCAGCTTATCGTCGCCGGTCAGCAGGTATCCGCGTTGGCCGGTCTCGGCGTCTTTTACGGATGACAAGGTGAGTTCGATATGCTCGAGCACCTCACGGGAATGAATGACCCATTGGCGCGCATTGTTCTGGCCGCGCAACACCGCGAATGCCACCAGCAAGGCGACCAAAAGTACAAAGGTGGCCAATAAGAAAACGCGGCGCAGATCGCTGGCAGCAGCTAAGAGCCGCCCAGCTAGCATGCAGGACCTTCACATCCGTGGCCAAAGATCCGCGCAATCATCGATTGCCGATTGTGCGAGTTATCACCCCTGCGCCGCCACGGTCGCATCGGTTCTTGCCTGCAACGCCATGGCGATCAGTGCAGACCCCCCGAACACCATATTGATGCCGACCAGCAGTCCGATCGCCCAAGCGGCCGTGGCCGGAAGTCCTGAAAAAATCATGGCTGCAAGAAGCAAGTCGACGATACCGCTGAACAACATCAAACCCCACCGGGGCGTGCGCTCGCGCCGGTGAGCGAAAGCGTACATCACAGAGACAATTCCCTCGAATGTGAGAAAGACAGTCAAGATCAGCGTCAGCGAAAACGCTCCCGACAGCGGCCATATCAAAAGCACGGCCCCGGCGGCAATGCCGATGAGAGCGGAGAGCAGCGACCATCCGAATCCGGGTGATCCTCGAGTTCGCACCGTCATCGCCAGGCCGACAACTCCGCTTAATAACACTATCCATCCGATGAGCAATTCAACCGCGAAGGTTGCCAAGGGCGGCACACAAATGGCGGCAACACCCAACAGCAACAAAACGATTCCCTCGATCAGGAAGAACTTCCAGTGCGAATGCAATCTTGTCGCGAAGGCCGCACGCGCGGTTTCCGTATGCCCTATTTCGTTAGCCATGGACTGCTCCTTACCGATCGATGCACGGTGGTCCTAGCTCTCAAACTTACTCTTTGCTGACGCGCACCGGTGAGAACTTTACGCAGTGCTGTTTCGACCCGTCCATCATTGCTCCAACTTTGACGTCAGGAATTGACCCACATCTAGACGATCCATATTCCTAGTGGAGCCCCTTTGACGCGTTGCTATGGTTGCTTCATTCGAACACGTTATGCGGAGAGAGAAATGGACCAGACAGTATCCCGACGCCAAGCTGTAGGACTGGTGGGTATGGGTATCGCCTCGGTTACCGCCGGCCCTACATCGGCGCAACAGCCAGACCAGCGCAGCAATGCCACGCGAACCAAGGAAGATCCGCGCTCGAAGTACCCGAAACCTCCGTTTCCGGAGCAAACCCAGGCGTGGCCGGGACTCGCGAATAAAATGAATCCAAAGCCTGACCATGGCGAGACCAGCTATCGGGGCTCGGGTCGGCTGGCCGGCCGCAAAGCCCTGATCACCGGTGGGGACTCCGGGATGGGTCGAGCGGCTGCGATCGCTTACGCCCGTGAGGGCGCCGATGTCGCGATCAACTACCTTCCTGCGGAAGAACCCGACGCCCGCGAAGTCATTCAGCTGATCAAAGACGCGGGCAGGACGGGTGTGGCCATTCCAGGTGATTTACGCGATCAAGCCTTCTGTCAGCGTATGGTCGCGGAGGCTGTCCAAAAGCTCGGCGGTCTCGATATCGTGGTTTGTAATGCGGGCCGGCAGCAGTCCAAGGCATCGATTCTCGACATTACCGCAGAGGATTTTGACGCCACCATGAAAACCAACATCTACGCGCCATTCTGGATCATCAAAGCCGCCTTGCCGCACTTGGAACCCGGGTCTTGCATCATCGGCACTACCTCGGAACAGGCGTACGATCCGTCCCCAGACCTATACGATTACGCCCAAACCAAAGCTGCGACGATGAACTACGTCAAGTCGTTGGCGAAGCAATTCGGATACCGCGGCATTCGCGTGAATGGCGTGGCGCCGGGACCGATCTGGACGCCGCTTCAGATCAGCGGCGGATCAACGCCGGAGAAGTATGAGCATTTCGGCAGCACCACTGTCCTGGGTCGGCCAGGACAACCGGCAGAACTCGCGTCAATCTATGTGCAACTTGCCTCCAATGATGGCAGCTTCACCACAGGCAACATTTACGGCGCTGGAGGAGGACATGGTCAGCCCTGAGCATCCCCGGCCACTCCGTTCCCTCGCGCTGATTCATGCGTAGATAAATCCTGAAGAACAAGTGGGTTCGTTTGGAA
>JAQGOD010000107.1 GCA_028293775.1 Gammaproteobacteria bacterium | reverse complement strand
AGCCAAGGGCGTGATTGCGAACTATGTCGAGGCGCTCACCAAGGCAGCGCCGCCGCGGGTGGTAGCGCTTTCGTCGATGGGTGCGAACAGGACCAGCGGGCTTGGGATGATCACGGCCTTGTCGCTTTTGGAGCAAGGTTTTCGCGACCTGCTATCGCCAATCGCATTTGTGCGCGCAGGCGGATTCTTCGAAAACTTTCTCTACGGTTTGCAGGTCGCCCAGGGCGGAACGCTACCGGTCTACTACAATCCGACAAACCGGAAATCGACCATGGTCGCGACGAACGACATCGGCGCGGAGATCGCAACCCTTTTGACCGGCCCGGCGTGGTCAGGGCAGCGCGTCGTCGAGCTTGGTTCGATGGTTACCGCGGATGAAGTCGCGGAGCAATTGGGTGAAGTCCTGAATCTCGACGTGAAAGCCTTCGCAGTCCCGCGTGCAGGGTGGGCGAAAGCGTTCGAGCAATTCGGCATCCCGAAGGGCCACACCGGCCCTGCCGAAGAAATGTTTGAGGCCGTGAATGCAGGATGGATGGACCTCGGAGTCGAGGGTACGGAGCACGTAGGTGGCACGACGTCCGCACGCGACGTTTTCGCGGCAGCCCAGAAGGCCGTGACGTCGTAAACCGCGGCGTTCACACCAATGAAGGTCGAGATCAAACATAAAGGTTCTTGTTTGGGTGCAACGGGCGGAAGCGGACGGCTGATCGTCCGCGACGCCCTGGCGAAAGGCTGATCGTCACCACCCACTCGTCTCGGCGAATTGAGCGCCGTGTTCGGCTGCCAAGATGGGCTTCATGTCGGACATTGTGTGACCGAACACGTGTATGCGCAGCGATCAGTACATTGGGCTATCCCAGTCGGCGTATCTAGACTTACCAATGGTAAATCTCCAAACATACCCACTCACCCTTCACACCGCACGGAGTGCCGTCGCGACATGCAGTCGTGCCGCCCGGAGCGCGGGAAGAAGTCCGCCGGCCAAACCCATGCCCAGCGCCCAGGCGAGGCCCTTCAGCGCCAGCGAAGGCGTCACCGCCAATTGAAAGTTGTATCCGAAGGGGCTCGCCGATAATCCATTGAAAAACATCCAAGCCAGAGCGCATCCGAGCAGCGCGCCCGGCAGGGAAAATATGAGTGACTCACAGAGAATGGATGCGACAACGGCGCCGGGGCCGAATCCGATTGCACGCAAGGTGCCCAACTCTCGGCGACGGGAGTCAACAATTGCATACAGCGAGTTCACCGCGCCCAACGTCGCGCCAATCGCCATGATGGTGCCGACGAAGTAGCTAGCGAAGTCGAGAATTCCCTTCAGTTGCTTAGAATCTTCCTGTGCCGCGTCGCTCTCGTGTTGCGCTTCAACGTGCAGCGTAGGATTAGCCTGCAACGCGTCGCGAAACGTTGTGAAGTCCGCAGGGGATTGCAGCATCACGGCAACCTGGTTGTAGGTGTTGCGATTGAAGGTGGACATGAGGACATCGACGTCCGTATACACGACACATTGCAGCGTGCGGCCCTCGCCAAAATGGCCGACGACGACCCAATCGATGCCACGAATCGAGCGCCGATCACCTATTTCGAAACCGGTGAATTGCCGGCGGCAAGGGTTACTGGCGATCAGTTCATGCAGCCCGGGCTGAAACATGCGTCCACCGGTGAAGCGAATTTCGGGGCGGTACTGCGTCAAATTGGCCGTGGTGCCCACGAGTGGGAAGAAGATTCGGATCCCCGTCACCCGTCTGTGGGCTTCGATCGGAATCAGCGATGTGAAAATCGCAATGGGGGCACCATTCACATCCTTCTTTATCCCCGGAAGGTCGCGGGCGCCGACTGCGACATCCTTTGGGATGCTGCTCTGAGTGTCGCGCGCGCCGGTGCTGCTCATGATCACACGATCGGGGCGTACATCCTGCATCGCCTGACGCTGCATGCCAATGCCCATGGCCAGCATGGAGACGAGCACGCCGACAGCGCAGGCCACGCCAATGATGACGGTCAGGACCGCCCCCAGTCGCTGAGTGGCTCCCGACAGGTTGACCCGCAAGATAGCGAAGAACTGGCGGAAGAAGTTCATCCCGCGCGCTATCCGTTCGCGAGCGCGGTTGCAACTTTGAGGCGGGCCGCTTGAACGGCGGGGACGGCGGCGCTGATCAGCGCTACGGCGATGGCCAGCCCGAGGCCGATCGCGATGACGATCTTCGGCATCGAAAGTCCCACTACAAACACTCCTGCAATGGGCAGCAGTACTGTCGCCAGCGCGAGTCCAAATGCGGCCGCGCCGACGCATACCAGTAAAGCCTCCGCCAGTATGAGCATGAACACACTGCGATCCGTAAAGCCCACTGCCTTTAACACCGCAAGCTCCAATCTGCGCTCGCGGATCGATTGCATCATCATGCTGGTGGTGGCGAAAAGCAGTGCCACCAATGCTGCGCCCACAATTGACCGGATGAGAAAATTCATATCGCCGATCTCCTGCGCTCGCGCCTGCGCCAGTTCCAGCAATGACTCGGTCTTGGTTTCCTGCGAGGAATTGGCGAAGCGCCGGTCGATTTCGTCGGACACCGCCGCGGCCTGCTTCGGGTCCGAAATTGCGACGTTGAAGTGCTGAACGGTGCCCTTTCCGAGAAAGCGCGCCTCTTCGAGGTAAGCCAAATTGACCAGAATGTTGTCGGGTCCGCTGCCAACGTCGGTATCGCTGAAGGTTCCCACCACATCGAAGGCCCAATCCGTCGATCCATCCATTTGCGCCGTATGAGACATCAACGGGATGCGATCGCCGATCCTCCAACCGTACTTTTCTGCCAGTTCTTTTCTGACCAGGGCAGCGGTACGCTGTTTCTCGAAGGCCGCGAGGTGCTCGGGAGCTATCGCGAAGGTAAACGCAGATGGCCAGTCTCTGACCAGGCGGATGGCGACAACCCCGAGCCACTGTGTGGGCTTTTGATACGTGGCTCCGAAGATGTCCACGGGAACCACCAGTTCCACGCCAGGCACCGAATTGATCTGGTCGAGCAAACCTGCCGGCAACGATGCGGCAAGAAAACTCAGGCGGCTGTGCACAATCAATAGATCAGCGCGCGCGGCCGCAGCTGCGTGGTCAACTCCGGTTTTAAGACCCTGCAGCATGCCGAAAAGTGCAAATGCGACACTGACTTGAAAGAAAATGAGACCGGTGCGCCCAGGTTTGCGCCAAATGCCAGACCAAAAGAGCGGTAGAAATCTCACTATAGATCCGGATGGCAATCTGCATCGGGAATAGACGCTAAAAATGCGCCCATTTGAGCGGCATTACTGAATTCTGGGAGCGATGCTGTCATCTTTCGATCCGTCGCAGGCTGCATTGGAGCAAAACCTCTGACTCGCGGGTTTTCCGCCAGCGTACTCTTAGTCAGGCTCGCTCTCAAAACAACCGTCACTGGCACTGGCCGGATTCCGGCAGATCCCGATCCCGAGTGCGGCTAGCGTTTCGGAGCGGGTTTCAACATACCCATAAAAGGCCGTTCTTGGGCGAATCGCGAAGAGAGGAGAACTCGGCAGCAGTCGGCCAAACCCGGTCATAGAAGGAGCTAGAATGCCCGACGGAAAGCTGCCCTTCCGGGGTATCACCGCACAAATTAATCAGACAAACCGTAACGCCGCATAGGCGGGCCCGACTTCACGCTACATTGAGGTTCGAATGGCATCGCCAGAAGTTCTCGCGCTAGTCGATCACCTTGTTTATGCCACTGCCGATCTTGACCGCGGAATTGCGGAGGTGGAACGGGTGCTCGGGGTTCGCGCGAGCCTCGGCGGGCAACATCCGATCTGGGGTACCCGCAATGCGCTTGTGGCCCTGGGGCCAAGTTCTTATCTCGAGATCATTGCGCCGGACCCGCACCATTCGTCCCCCTCCGAAGGACGTCCGTTTGGAC
>JAQGOD010000083.1 GCA_028293775.1 Gammaproteobacteria bacterium | reverse complement strand
CAGGTATAACTCAATTTCAAGCAGTCTGTGCACTCCGCGCAGCGCCCAAATATTAGAAATCCTACGATGGAGGGACGCGGTCGCCTTTCAGTATGCAAAGACTCCGAGATTCCTTGCAGGCCGCCGTCTCGTTGGACCTAAATCAGAGCAACTCGCTAATCAGCGCCTTCGCCTGGTCGGAGGGGATGGCGAGGTTGCTGCGGAAGCCGAGCGGGCCTTCGCCGGTGTGGAGGACGGGTTCTTGTTCTTCGAGCGTCTCCAGATCGGTGCGGCGCCAGAAGAGGCCGATGGGGATTTCTTCGCCCCATTGGTAGCCGCAGTCGATCGCCTTGTGCAAATCGGTCGGGTCGTGGCCTTGTTCCTCCAGGATCTTTATGCGCGGGTTGAACCACTGGTAGGTGTTGTCCTTGTTGTAGGTGACGCACGGACTGAACACGTCCACGAGCGCGAAGCCTTTGTGTTGAATGGCGCCCTTGAACATTTCGACCATGTGTTTCTGTTTGCCGCTGAAGGCGCGGGCCACGTAGGTCGCGCCGCAAACAATGGCCATCGGGATCGGGTTGATCGGGTTCTCGACGCTGCCGTGCGGCGTGCTCTTGGTCTTCATGCCCTTGACGCTGGTGGGCGAGCATTGACCGGTCGTTAGGCCGTAAATCTGGTTGTCCATGACGATGTAGGTCAGGTCGACGTTGCGACGCATGGTGTGGACGAAATGGTTCCCGCCGATGCCGAAGCCATCGCCATCGCCGCCGGTGCAGATGACTTTCAGCTCGTGGTTACCGAGCTTGACGCCGGTAGCTACGGCCAGGGAACGGCCATGCAGCGTGTGCATGCCATAGGTGTTGACGTAGCCCGGCAAATTCGAAGAGCAACCAATGCCGCTGACGACGCAAACCTGGTGCGGCTGAAGACCGAGCTCGAACATCGCCGTCTGGAGCGCGGCGAGCACGGAGAAATCGCCACAGCCTGGGCACCAATCGGGATGGATGCGGCCGCGGTAGGTGTCCTTTGTTAAGGCGCCGGCGTCTTTTGGCGGCGCGGTTTCGGTGGCGGTGGTCATGGGAAGTTGAAGCGTGGAAGAGTTAAAGGGTTGAAGCATTCATGTTGATCACGCGAGAACTTCGTGCACGGGGACGGATAGTTTTGTTTTGCCGGCTAACTGGTCTTTGACGGCTTCGACGATGTGGTGGGGCATGAAGGGTTCGCCGTCGTATTTGCGGATGTGACCTTGTGCGTCGAAGCCGGTCTCGCTCCGGAGATAACGGGCGAACTGACCGCTATAGGTGTTCTCGACCACAATGACATTCTTCTGCCAAAGGATCCGGCTGATCTCAGCGGCGTGGAAGGGAACGATCCATTTTATCTGAAGCTGGTTGGCCACGATGCCTTCTTCGCCCGCGAGTTTCTCGACGGCTTCGCGAATCACGCCCTCGGTCGAGCCCCACCCGACCAGGGTGACGGCGGCGTTCTCGGGACCGAAAAGTTTTGGCGGAGGGATGTAGTTGATCGCAGCCTGCATTTTGCGACCGCGCTTCTCGACCATCATCCGGCGCTTGTGCGGGTTGGTAAATTCGTCGCTGATGATCGTGCCGTCTTCGTCGTGCTCGTCCGTGGCGGCGGTGAAGATATGACCGGGGACACCGGGCACCGCGCGCGGGGAGATGCCGCTCTCGGTGTTCTTGAAGCGCAGGTAGCTCTTGTCGTTGTAACCGCTCCCGGCGGCGATGGAGCTGCTGCCATTATCCGCACCGTTGCCATTCGGCAGAATTAATTCGCCGCGATCGATCTTCACGTTGAAGTCGAGCTCGTCGGGATCAATGCTCGAGGTTCCTTCGGAGATAAGCAGGTCGGCGAGGACCAGGCCGGGGCACTGATATTTGTCGCAGAGGTTGAACAGCTCCGGAATCGTCTGGAATAAATCGAGCTGGCTCGACGGCGCCACGACCAGACGCGGATAATCGCCCTGGCCGGCGCCGAGCACCTGCCAGAGATCGCCTTGCTCGGTCTTGGTCGGCACGCCGGTGGCCGGACCGGCGCGCTGCACATCGACGCAGACGATCGGCGTTTCGATCATACCCGCCATGCCGATCGCTTCCGACATCAAGGCAAAGCCGCCGCCGCTGGTCGCGCACATGGCGCGGCAACCGGTGTGGGCCGCGCCGATGACCATGTTCATCACGCCGATCTCGTCCTCGACTTGCCGCACCATGATGCCGAGCTGCCGCGCGTGGGCCGCCATCCACATCAGCACGCCGGTGGATGGGCTCATCGGGTAAGCCGCGTAGAATTTTACTCCCGCGGCCGCGCCACCCATCGCGGTGGCCTGGTTGCCGGTGATGACACCGAGCGGCTTCGGTCCGACGGGTGTCTTCCACGGGAACGCCTTGAAGTTCTGTGCCGCATAATCGTAACCGGCGCGCGCGATCGCGATGTTTTGGGCAACGACGGCGTCGCCTTTCTTCTTGAACTGCCGGGTCACGACTGATTCGAGCGGCTCCGATTCAATGCCGAGCAACTGAAGCGTGGCGCCGAGCGCGGCCGTGTTGATCGCCAGCTTATTGCCCTGGGTCAAATCCTTCATCGGCATCGGGCAAAGCTGCACGCCATCGGCGGCCTGGCCCGGTGTAATTTTCTCGATGTCGTAGATGGCGCAGGCACCGGCCTTCAACAATTGGAGGTGGCGATCCATTGTGTCCTGATTGAGCGGGATAAAGACGTCGATCTTGTCCCCCATGTTGCGCACGGGCGCGTCGCTGGCGCGAATGGTCAGGAAGGTGTGTCCGCCCCGGATGATCGACTGATAGGCGTTGTAGGCGTTGAGATGAAGCCCGCGGCGCGCGAAGATGCGGGCAAGAATATCGCCCGTGGAGGCGATGCCCTGGCCGTTCTCGCCCCCAATGCCGACGGCGAAATCTATTTTCGTAAGTGGTGCCACCTGGTTATTGACGATTACAACTCTGCTGGGCGAAGCGAGCTTAGGCAAGTTGAAGCATGCAGGGCGCAAACCACCGCATGCTCACGATTTCACCGTAAAACGACCGAAAGCCCTTACCGCGGCACCGGCGGTTTCGACGGGGTTACGGTTCGAGTCGGCGTCGGTTTCGGGGTTGGTTTTTCGGTAGGACGACAATTTTGCTGCGCCTCTTCCCTGGAAGAATAGCATTGCACGCCGCTCGCCTTGGCGCGCGCCTCGCTCAGCTGAGTCACTCTTCCATTCACACAGACCCAGCACGACTTGGGCTGCTCCTTCGGTTTACAATTCTGCTGCGCCTCTTCTCTGGTAGCGTAGCATTGAGCGTTGGCCCTGGATCGCGCGCTGGTGAGCTGAACGACTTTTCCGTTCACGCAGCTCCAGCAAGCAGTCGTCTCTGGTTTCTTACAGGCCCTCTCGGCTTCCTCTTGCGAAGCATAGCATTGAAGTTTTCTGGCCCGGGCTTGCGCTACCGTGAGCTGCGATACATTTCCGCCGACGCAGACCCAGCACATTTTTTCCGTGCCCGGACAATGCTGCAGCGCCTCTTCCCGGGATCCATAACATTGCACGCCTCTGTTCAAGGGCGTCGTGGTCTGGACGACTTGTCCGTTAACGCAGCTCCAGCAAACTTTGTCTCCACCGCAGTTCCGCTTCGCCTCATCCTGAGTGCCGTAACATTTCACACCTCTCGCCTTCGCCTGTGCCTCGGTCAGCTGAATGACATTTCCGTCAACGCAGACCCAGCACATTCTTTCCTGGCAACTGCGCTGTGCTTCTTCGCGGGAAGCAAAACATCTTGCGCCTCTTTCCCGCGCCTGCGCCTCGGTGACCTGGACGGCCTGGTTATCGATGCAGATCCAGCACTTGGGCCCACCGTTACAGTTT
>JAQGOD010000070.1 GCA_028293775.1 Gammaproteobacteria bacterium | reverse complement strand
GAGACTGTGCGCACGAACTGGAAGAGGCTTTGAGGCGCGATCCGGTCACGCTTTTCGCCCGGTTGTACGGCGATCAACCCGACCGTTGGGATGATGCGTTGGAAGGAGCCGACAGGCTGCGGTTCATCGCCAACTGCCTCACCAGGCTGAGGTATCTGGATGGCGACGGCCGCTTGGCTTTGCGCGCCAAGGGATCTCCGAAGAAGGCGCAAGGCAAGTCGCTCGTACCGTGGTTTGAGGCGCGCGACGCGCGGTGGCGCGGATCGCGCATCGTCTTCGGCCACTGGTCCACCCTGGGATTCTTCAACAACGCCGACGTCACGGGGCTCGACACCGGCTGCGTCTGGGGCGACCGCCTGACCGCCCTGCGGCTCGACGTTCCCGACGCCCAACCGGTACAGGTGGCCTGCGGCTTGCCTAAGCAGGCGTAGCGCTATAATGGCCCCATGCCCGCCATCCCGCCTTTCAACTTGCGCCGATGGATCGACGAGAATCGCGGCTTGCTCAAGCCGCCGGTAGGCAACAAATTGCTTTTCGAGGATGGCACCTTTATCGTCATGGCCGTGGGTGGACCGAATTCACGCAAGGACTTTCACCACGATCCCAGCGATGAGCTTTTCCTCCAGATCGAGGGCGATATGGTGCTCAAGACGGTGCAAGACGGCCGTTTGACCGATGTGCCCATTCGCCAAGGCGAGATGTATCTCCTGCCGGCGGAGGTCCCCCACTCGCCGCGGCGGCCTGCGGGCAGCGTCGGCATCGTCGTAGAGCGGCGCCGCGCGCCGCAGGAGCTGGACGGATTTTCGTGGTATTGCGAAAACTGCGGGAACCGCCTTTTCATGGAGCGGGTCGCCGTGAGCGATATTGAAACCCAACTGCCGCAGATTTTCTCGCGATTCTATTCGAGCCTGCAACATCGCACCTGCAGTGTTTGCGGCACGGTCATGCAGGCTCCGGCCTGAGCGAGCCGAACTTGAGTTCGGCATCCGCGGCCGCTCTGGATGCGGCCGACCCTCTCGCCGGCTTTGCCGCGCAGTTCTATCACCCCAGCGATTCCGCAGGCCGTAAAGTCTTGTACTTCGGCGGCCATTCGTTGGGATTGCAGCCGAGATCCGCGGCAACGATGGTCGAGCAAGAGCTCGCGGATTGGCGGCGCCTGGGTGTATTGGGTCATCACGATGCTGCCCGTCCCTGGATACCGTATCACGAGCGTGCGGCACCGGTCCTCGCGGAGCTGCTCGGTGCTGCGGAAAGTGAAGTGGTGGCGATGAACTCACTGACCGTGAATTTGCATTTGATGATGGTCAGTTTTTTTCGCCCCGAAGGCACGCGCAATAAAATACTCATCGAGCGCTCGGCATTCCCGTCGGATCGATATGCTGCCGTCTCTCAGCTTGTGTATCACGGTCTCGATGCGCAGCAGTGCTTGGTCGAAATCGAGCCGCGCGCCGGCGAGCTAACCTTGCGGACCGAAGATATAATCGATCGCATCGGGCTGGAAGGTTCTCGCCTTGCCCTGGTGCTGCTGCCCGGCGTTCAATATCTCACCGGACAGGCTTTCGATCTTCCGCCGCTCATTGCCGCGGCCCATCGCGTCGGTGCGATGGCTGGGCTCGATCTCGCGCACGCCATCGGCAATATCGAAATGCGCTTGCATGATTGGAATCCGGACTTCGCGGTGTGGTGCAGCTACAAATATTTAAATGCCGGGCCCGGCGCCGTCGGCGGCTGTTTCGTGCATGAGCGCCATGGTCGCGATTTCAAGCTGCCGCGCTTCGCGGGTTGGTGGGGCCACAACAAGGCCGAGAGATTCTTGTACGATCCGAAGTTCGACCCCATCGAGGGCGCCCAAGGTTGGCAACTGAGCAACCCGCCGATCCTCTCGACCGCGCCGTTGCTGGCATCGTTGGATATTTTTCATCGCGCCGGCATGCCGGCTTTGCGCAAGAAATCGATGGCGCTGACCGGTTTCATGGAGCGTCTCATCCGGCAGCGCCTGCCGCAGCTGGTGCACATCATCACTCCCGAAGCGCCTTCCGAACGCGGCAGTCAATTGAGCCTGCGCATCGCGCGCCCGGCCGCCGAAGCCAAGCGCTGTCAAACACTGCTCACCCAACAGGGCGTGGTCGGCGACTGGCGGGAACCGGATGTGCTGCGCCTCGCGCCCATTGCGCTGTATAACTCGTTCTCCGATGTGGCCGCCGCGGTAGAAGTCCTGGCACGGACGCTCGGCGCATGAATTTCTCATGATACGCATCGTCGGCGCGGGCCCCACAGGCTCGCTTCTCGCCATCCTTCTGCAGCGGCGGGCAAAAGAGATTGCCCTCTACGAGCTGCGTCCCGACCCGCGCACCGCGCGCGCCGAGTCGGGCCGATCCATCAATTTGGCGCTGGCCGATCGGGGCATTCATGCGCTGCGGGCAGCCGGCGTGTTCGAATCCTTGGGATCGGCACTGCTGCCCATGCGCGGCCGGCTCATTCATCATGCCTCGGGAGAAACGGCGTTTCAGCCCTATGGGCAGCGGCCCACAGAGCTGATCTACTCGGTATCTCGGCATCGGCTCAATCAGGCGCTGATTGAAGCCGCGGCAGGGCTTCCCGGAATCCAACTGCATTTCGAGCATCGATTCGAGGGTGCTGATTTCGCGGCTCAAACCGCGCTCATCCGCGACCTGCGGCGTGATCGGGCCCTGACGGTCCCGATGCAACCGATGTTGGCCACCGATGGCGCCGGCTCGCTGATGCGCCGCGCGATGAGCGCGCATAAATTGATCCAGGCCGGCGAGACCGACCTGGAACATGGTTACAAGGAATTGTCCATCCCGGCGGGCCCACGGGGGAGTTTTCGGATGGCGAAAGACGCGCTGCACATCTGGCCGCGCGGCAATTTCATGCTCATCGCGCTGCCGAATGATGACGGCAGCTTCACCGCGACGCTGTTTCTGCCCAAACGCGGTCCAAACAGCTTCGAAGCGCTGACGCAAGTCCCGGCGCTAGAAGAGTTTCTTTCGCTGAATTTTCCCGACGCCCGTACACTCATGCCTGATGCCGTCGCCGAGTTCAGCGCGCACCCCGTGGGCTTTTTGGGCACCGTCTCTGCGAGCCCCTGGCATGTCGGCGCCCAGGCGATGCTGATCGGCGATGCGGCGCACGCCATGGTGCCTTTCCATGGCCAAGGCATGAATTGCTGCTTCGAGGACTGCATCGAATTCGACGCCTGCGTCGCGCGGCATGCCTCCTGGGAAGAGGCATTCTGCGAATTCGATACTGCCCGCAAGCCGAATACCGATGCCATTGCGGCGATGGCCCAGGAGAATTATTTGGAGATGCGCGAGAGCGTCGCGGTCCCAACATTTCAGCTGCAGCAAGCGTTATCGTTGGAACTCGAGCGGCGCTTTCCACGGCGCTTCATACCACGCTATGCCATGGTGATGTTTCACCACGAGATTCCGTATCTGATTGCGCAGCGGCGCGGCGCGATTCAGGCCGAGATTTTGTCGGATCTCACGCGCGGCGCGGTGCAAGAGCTTTCGGATGTGGATTTCGAGCGCGCGGAACGGCTGATCAATACTAAACTGCCGTCACTGGATTCGACAGTGCCGTTGCACGCTCGAGCGTGATAAAGCTATAAGCGTAGCCGTTCTTCGTGTCCGGCTCGTGACGCTCGCGGCTCGACTCCCGCCAGTCCGCGCTGCGCCAGTGGGGGAAAAACGTGTCGGCGTCGGTCACTTCGGTGTGCACCAGGGTCAGGTGAATACGCTGCGCCTGAGGCAGACTCAATTCAAAGACCTCGGCGCCGCCGATCACCATCAAAGGCGACTCGGAGCGAGCGCCGGAACGCGCATCCTCGAGCGTTCGAACGACCTTGCAATCGGCCGGCGCGAAATCCGGGGAGCGGCTCAATACCCAGTTGGTCCGGCCCGGCAGCGCCTTGCCGATGGACAGGTAGGTTTTGCGCCCCATGAGAATGGGACGGCCGATGGTCAGTGCCTTGAAGTGCCGCAAGTCTGCCGGTAAATGCCAGGGCAGCCGGTTAGCACGGCCGATGGCATCATTTTCCGCGACCGCAACCACCAACTCCATCGCAGCGTCCGTCATCCGTGCATCCGAAAATGAAAACGGATTTATACGCTTGCGCCGATGAACCCGCCAGTCGCTGCCGGCGGGCGAACATCGCGCGGCGGCTTAGCCGTCCGGCTCTAAAATTCAGCCGCGAGCGTCGGAGACTTGTCTATGGGAGCTGCGGTCAGCGCCAGTATCTTGCCGTGCACGTCGGCAGAACACTGTGCGCGAGCCATGATCGCGCCGGTCTTCGGATCATTGGCCTGCAGGTTGAAGGCGAAGTCATGGCTTGCGTAGTAAAAGCTCAACATGCTCCCCGATTCGCGGTGATAGTTCACCTTGAATTTGGGCGTGACCGATCCGGAAGCGAGGCTGGACGCAAAGGCCTGGGCACAGGCTTGCATGGCGGCATTCTCGGGACTTGCGTTGGAGATGGCGGGAGTCATTGCCGCCACGGATGCGGCAGCCAGGAGAAGCGTGCGAACTGTCATGATGGTATTCCTGTTAGCGAAAATACCAACACCCCGATGACAAAGTAGACTGGCTTTGACATCCGAACAAACGAGAAAACTTTTAGCTACGGCGCGATTTCTCTCATGTGTCCGGAACATTTAACTCACGCGACGCGGCACTCGCTCAAGATCCACCGGGTCAGCTCCTGCAAATCCTCGCGCGCGCGATCCTCGGGTCTGTGCAGCAAGTAGTAGCTCTCATTGGTGGTCAGCTCCGCATCGAAGAGTTTGACCAGCCCCCCGGCATTGAATCGATCGGCGCTCAAGCGAGAGGGAACCAAGGCAACGCCCACGCCCTGTTCCGCGGCTCGCACCACAGCCGACATGGTGTCGAGCCGGACCAACCGGTTGGGTATGATCGGTTCGATTCCCAAGCCCGCCGCCCAGCGCTCCCAAGCCTCGCGGCGTTCTTCATGCAGCAGCAACGTCTTGCCATTGAGATCGCCGTAGCTGTCGATGGGATTGTCGAGCAGAAACGCCGGAGAGCACGCTGCGATGAAATTTTGCGCGAACAACTCATGGACGATCAGGCCATCCCAAGGACCGGCTCCCACCACGATGGACAGATCCGCTTCCGGGGGATGGGTTTTGGGTGCGGAAAATGTCGTCTCGATACGGATATCGGTTTCCTCGCGGGCCTGCGAGAAAGACGCGAGCCTCGGCAGCAACAGTTCGTTCGCAAAAAATGAGGGGACATTCAGCCGGATAATGGTGCGGCCGTAGCGAACTTGGAGCTGCTCGGTGACCGATTCGAGCTTCGAGAAAATATCGTTGATGTGCTCAAGGTAGTTGGCCCCGGCATCGGTCAGGGTCAAGGTGCGCACGCCCCTCTGGAACAGGCTCACGCCCAGCTGTTCCTCTAATGCCTTGATTTGATGGCTAATGGCGGACGGCGTAACGAATAACTCTTCGGCGGCAGCCTTGAAGCTTTGCAGCCTGGCCGCGACCTGGAAGGTCTTCAAAAATTTAAGAGACGGCAAGCGCATAGAGACGACCTATCATACAGTAACGTGCTGCAGCAACATTCATGCCAGCGGCCTAAAATCGCTCAATCGGCCGGGTTGTTTGACAAAGCGTTCCTGCGTGCCTGATTTACGGGCGAGCGGCGAAGAGCGCCGCCCGATGCTGGCGCCTCGCGTAAGCTCATAATGTGACTCGCGCACATGTCATTACGGGTAGTTTCGGCAGCGGCAAGACAACCGCCATCCGTTGGCTGATGAGCCGCAAGCCCGAGGAGGAGTTGTGGATTGTCATCCTCAATGAATTCACCGAGGCGGGAATCGATGCGCTGAATGTCGCGCAGTCCGCGCGCGGCAATTACGATGTGCGCTTGGTCGCCGGCGGTTGCCTGTGCTGCGTTGGAGAGTTGGAATTCGGCAAACAGTTGCGCGACATTCTGCGCAATTTCAAACCGGCCCGGCTATTGATCGAGCCGAGCGGCGCGGGGCACGCCGCGGACATCGTCGACACGCTCGCCATATACGAATCCCAACGGGCGTTGCAGCTCGACAGCGTCATTTGCCTGGTCGATCCTCTGGACGCCGCGCGGATTCTGGCGACGCGCGCGCCGATTGAATGGTCGCAGATCCAGTCGGCAGATGCGCTGCTCCTGTCCAAGCCGGATTTGGCCGGTAATGCGCAGCGTCAAGCTTTCCAGGAAATCGCGGCAGCGCAGTACCCGTTGAAGGCCTTTCTCGGGACTTGCAGTCACGGTGAATTGCCGCAAGAGGCATTGATAAAATTCGAGCGCACCCCGCGCTTCTCGTTGGTAGCGAATCATGAGCCTGGCGAGGCGGCGGTATCGGTTGCATTCGACATCGCCGGACTGACGGGCCTCGAAACACGGCTGTCGGTGCTCGGGCTGTGGGCAGTTCAATGGACGCTACCGCAGCAATTGGTTTTTTCGCGCGTCGTCCTCGAGCCGCGGATTGGCTGGCTCCTGGAAACCAACCAGGGCTGGTTGCGGCGAATGAAGGGCGTGTTTCGTACCGGCTTGGGACCTTCATGGCTGGTTCAAAGCCATGGACGCGGCCTCGCGGTTGAGGACAGTGCATTTCGCCGCGACAGCCGCATGGAGATCGTGCTTGGCGCGGCGCCGACTGAGCCATTTTTGGAGGCGTGGCGCGCGTTGCTGCGCGATGCGGCGAACGTTACTCGCGCCCGCGAAACCAGCCGCTGATGCTGAGGCGCTCGCGCCGCGCCGGCAGCACCTGGTGTTCGCGTCCCGAGGTCAGAAAGCAAACGAGTCTGCCGCCAACAGGCTCAATGTCCAGCGCTTGGTTGCGTGCCTCGTGCATGCGCAGCGCGCCTCCATCGCCGGGTCCCCAACCATCATTTAAATACAGCACCAGCGAAACTTTGCGTTGCGTCGTGCCTTGCGGCTGATCGAGATGGCGCTCATAGCCGGCACCGGGCGGATAGAGTGCGTAATGAAGTTCCAGCTCGAACAGCCCCAGGTAAGCCTCGCGGTTCAATTCGAGGCGCAAACCCTCCAATCGGTCCAACAAGGCGCTCTCCGCCTCGCCGAACGGCTCTCGCAGCCAGCAGGTGAAATCGCCGCGGACTGATTCACGGCGTTGCGTTCCCGCTCGGCTCCCTATCCGGGCCGCTGCAAAATCTCCCCGCGATTGCCGCTCGTCGGCGCATTTCTGCAGACGGCGCACTTCCGCCGGCGAGACAAATTGGTCTCGTATCGAGATCCCGCACGCCTCCAAATCAGCGCTTGCGCTCACCGCGACCGTTTGCGCAGCGCCTTCGCTTTGCGCGTCGAGGCCCGCCGCCGAGACTTCGGTTTTTCATTGCGCTTTCGCTTTGCGGCTTTTTTCCGCCTCTTCTTGGGCGCTTCCAGCATGCTGCCCCGGCAATCCTTCGCTCCGCAACGGCAGGCGAATATGAGCTCCACGTCGGCGGGATCATCATCGTCGCGCTGGATCTGATAGTCGTAGGCGAGTTCCTCGCCGGGTTGGATGGTGCGCACCGCTTCGATAAAAATCCGCTTGTTCGTATTGACGGTTTGGCAGTTCGGATCGCAACCATGATTCACGAAGCGCGCCTCATTGCCGCCGACGCCGGCATCGATCACGGTCTTCGCGTCTACCGTGAACAGGAAGGTGTGGCCGTCCTTGGGATCCTTGTCCGCATAGCGTTCGTCGGCTTGCGTGTGCGTCACCCGGTCGCCCAGGTACTCGATGATCGTCGTACCCTTGCGGATGCGACGCAGCGCGAACACGCCATGGCCGTGAATGCGTGAGTGACGCACCTCAAATAGAGGCTTTCGATGCCGCGCTCCCTTTCTCATACGGCGATCGGTGCTTTGATTGCGGCATGATGACGATAGTCGAGGATTTCGAAGTCTTCGTAAGAATAGTCGAACAAGCTCGGCGGCTTTCGCAGTAATTTAAGCTGCGGCAACGGAAAGGGCGCGCGGGAAAGCTGCAAATCGGCTTGCTCCAAATGGTTCAAATACAAGTGGCAATCTCCGCCCGTCCAAACGAAGTCGCCGACGGCAAGATCGCACTGCTGCGCAATCATGTGGGTGAGCAGCGCATAGGAGGCGATATTGAAAGGCACGCCCAGCAGGGCATCGGCGCTGCGCTGGTATAACTGGCAGGAAAGCCGGCCTTGCGCCACATAGAACTGAAATAGGGCGTGACAAGGCAGCAAGGCCATGCGGTCCAATTCGCCCACGTTCCAAGCGCTGACGATGATGCGCCGCGAGTTGGGGTTGCTTTTCAGCTGCTCGACTACCTGTGACAGCTGGTCGATTTGCAGGCCGTCGTGAGTGGGCCAACTTCTCCACTGCTTGCCATAGATGGGCCCCAGTTCTCCGCTCTTATCCGCCCACTCATCCCAAATGCTGACATCATGCTCGTGCAGATATTTGACGT
>JAQGOD010000054.1 GCA_028293775.1 Gammaproteobacteria bacterium | reverse complement strand
ACAAACGAACGGGTATAATTCCGAGCGCCGCAATCGGCATCTCGGGCGCAAATCATAGCTGAAAGCTTAGGGTAGCTTCGCCTTATCTCCTTACACGGCCATACAGGGGTGTTCTAATGGAACTATTCGATGCAATCGCCTCACGTTCGACCGCCAAGGCCGTGGCAGAGCCAGGGCCGACTGCGGAGGAACTGGATCGGCTTTTGCAAGCTGCCGCACGCGCGCCGGATCACGGGCGCTTGAAACCCTGGCGCTTCATCGTCGTGAATGGAGCCGCGCGTGAGCCCTTCGCCAATGCAGTCGCGGCGGCGCGTAAAGACCAGATACCGACTTTTACGGACGAGCAAATGGAGCTCGAACGCGAGAAAATAAGGCGTTCCCCGAGCATCGTGATAGCCGGTTGCGCGGTGAGGAAGGACATTCCAAAGGTCCCCGAGATTGAGCAGGTCATCGCGGTTGGCGCGGCGGTGGAAAATCTTTTGCTGGCCGCCAACGATTTGGGATACGGCGTCATGTGGAAAACAGGCCCTCCGGCATACAGTGCCGGCGTCAAGAGGGCGGTCGGCCTTGCGCAGGATGACCACATCGTAGCCATCCTTCACTTGGGCACGAAGGTCAAATAGGGTGCGGGCGAAGCGATGCGGTCTTGACCAGCGCCCACACGGCTATTCCGGCGCTCAGTCCGAGTTCGCGCGTAGCGGCTTTGGTGACCCGCGCCATGATGATGGTGCCGCCGATATTGATGGCGATGAGATCGGACTCCGCATCATCACCCATCACCTCGATGACCGTGCCTGTCAGGCAGTTGCGCACGCTTAATTGCTCCGGCGCCCGAGTGGCAACGATGAGATCGCGGGCCAACAATTGCACGCGCAGCTTCGTCCCTTGAGCGGCATTCGCAAAATGCACCTTGAGTTCTCCTTGCCCCACCTTCACACGCGTCAGCCCGCTCGACGGATCGATGCCCAGCACCGTGCCGTCGACAATTGCCCCCACCGCATCGGCGCCGATGATCGCGCGCAGCTGGGAGTTCAAGCTCATCTCGCTCAGGTTTCCCTGGGCGATGCTCTTGCCTGATTCCATCAACACCAGATGCGTGGCCAGCCTTAGCACTTCGTCGAAATTATGGCTGACGTACACCATGGGGATTCCCAATTGGTCACGCAGGGTTTCAAGGTACGGCAGCACCTCTTCGCGACGCGAAGCATCAAGGGAAGCTAACGGCTCATCCAATAATAAAAGGCGGGGCTGCGAAAGCAGCGCTCGGCCGATGGCGACGCGTTGGCGCTCGCCGCCCGACAACCGATGCGTGCGACGCTGCATGAGCAAACCCAAATCCAGGAGGTCAACGACCGAGTCGACATCGATGAAGGGCGCAACGGCCGCGCGCTTGCGGGCATACTTCAAGTTTGCTGCCACGTTCAAATGGGGAAACAATCGCGCATCTTGGAACACATACCCGATCCGGCGCCGCTCGGGCGGAACGTCGATGTGTTGCGCGGTGTCCAGCAGAACGGTATCGCCCAGCGCGACCCTTCCCGCATCGGCATTGAGCAAGCCGGCAACGATATCGACCAGTGTTGTTTTGCCGCAGCCGGAACGGCCAAACAACGCTACGACCCCCGGACTGGGCAAGTCGAATTTGGCATTCAGCGTAAACGCACCCCGATGCTTGAGGACGGCCACATGAAGCATCAGCGCCCCAACAATCGGCGCAGCCGGTGGGCGAACCATTCCGACAACACCAGGCCGCCGAGGCCGAGGATGCACGAGAGCAATGCGAGGCGGGCCGCGGCGCCGTCGCCGCCCGGTGTTTGCAACGCCGTATACAGGGCGAGGGGCAGAGTCCGAGTCTCCCCGGGAATGTTGGAAACGAACGTAATGACTGCGCCAAACTCGCCGAGCGCTGCGGAAAATGCGGTAATGGCGCCTGCCAGTACACCGGGCAGCATCAAGGGCAGGGTGATTGTGGCGAACCGGTCGAGCGCGCCTGCACCCAAGGTGCGCGCGACATCCTCCAATCCACGATCAACATGCTCGAGTGAAATTCGCATGGCGCGCACCATCAAGGGAAATGACATGACAGCGGTAGCCAGGGCCGCACCGTTGCGCGTGAAGATCAGTTCAACGCCGAGTGTGCGTTCCAGCCAGCCGCCGATGGGACCGCGGGCACCGAACAACAGCAGCAGCAGGTAACCGACCACAACCGGCGGCAAAACCAGCGGCAGGTGTACGATGGCATCAAAAATTGTTCGCCCAAAAAACCGTCCGCGGGTCAAAATCCAAGCGACCAAGACAGCGAAAGGCAGGCTGAATAACACGCTGCGCGTCGCGACACTCAAGCTCAAGTAGAGTGCCTGGCTCTCATTGGCAGTGAGCCACGTCATCGGCCGCTTACGCTGAAGTACTTAAGCTGCATTCATCAAGCAGTATACTGTGCGGGCGACTCACCTCGAGGAATCCGATCAATGCCTTATTTTCACGCCGCGGCGCCTGCCACAGCGTTAAACGAACCGACTAGGGTGCCTCGCACCGGCGTACTGCTCGTTAATTTGGGCACGCCGGATTCGCCTTCGTACTTCGCCGTACAACGGTACTTGCAGGAATTCCTGGCTGATCGGCGCGTCATCGACACACCGCGATTCATTTGGCTGCCGCTGCTTTACGGTGTGGTGCTGCCTTTCCGCCCACTGCGGACGGCGCGCAACTATCGAAGGATTTGGATGAGCGAGGGCTCGCCCTTGGCGGTGTATTCGAAACGTCTCGCAGCAAAAATTGGCTCTCTCCTGCGGGCAGATTTCGGGAGCGGGGTGCAGGTAGAACTTGCCATGACGTATGGCAAGCCCGCCATCGAGCGGGCTATCCAGTCCTTCGCAGAGCAGGGCGTGGATAAGCTGCTGGTCCTTCCTTTGTATCCGCAATATTGCTCCTCGACCACCGGATCGGTCGTCGACGGGACCAATCGCGCGCTCAAGCGATGGCGATCACTGCCGGAGCTGCGTTTCATCAACGACTATCATGATGACCCGGGATTCATCGACGCCTTGGCCGGCCAAGTTCAAAGACACTGGGCCGAGGTCGGCGAGCGCTCGCATTTGTTATTTTCCTATCATGGGATTCCGGCCTCTTACGTCTCCAAAGGAGATCCTTATCAGCGTCAGACCGAGGAGACGAGCCGGTTGGTGGTTGGCCGGCTGGGGCTCGGCGAGACCGAGTGGTCTCACTGCTATCAGTCGCGATTCGGCAGGGTAACGTGGCTGCAACCTTACACGCTCGACAAGCTCAAGGAACTCGTTGATCGGGGAGTACGCAAGGTCACGGTGGCATCGCCGTCGTTTGCGGTGGATTGCTTGGAAACCCTGGAAGAAGTGGCCATCGAATACCGGGACCGTTTTCTGGAGTGGGGCGGCGAGCGATTGACGCTGGTCCCGGGATTGAATGACGGCGACGAGCACGCAGTCGCGCTTGCGTCTCTCGTCAAGAAGCGGCTCCTGAACTTTCGTTAGGCTTGATCCCAAGCGCGCGTGAGTATGGCCTCAGCGTCGATTTGCGCTTCGCTTGCGCCGAACACCGCTCCCCAACCGCTTTCGGCTAAGCGCGTCGCACAAAAGGCCTCGGCGACCGCACGCGAAGAAGCGTCCGTTGCGCCGGCGATCAAAAGCTTTGCCTGCATCAACGTAACCAAGGACTGCGCGAAGCGCCGCGCCTGCGCTTCATCTTTGTCCTGCGCATCGATGCTCGCCGTGAACCGTGTAAGGGACGCGTCGTAGAACCGATGGCCGCCTCGCGCGATGATGAGTTCATCGAGTACTGCTTCACGCGTGGTATTGGATCTTCCGAAGGCACGCAATACATCGAGACACATAATGTTGCCCGACCCTTCCCAGATGGAATTGACCGGCATCTCGCGCACGATACGCGCCAGCGGCAACTCTTCCGTGTACCCGTTGCCTCCCAATACCTCCATGGCTTCCGCGGCCAATTCACAGCCGCGTTTACAAACCCAGAATTTGGCTGCGGAGGTGAGCGCGCGGCGCAGGGCAACCTCGCTCGGTTGCTCGCTGTCGAAAGCGCGGGCCAGCCGCAAGCTCAAGGCGGTCGCGCCCTCCGATTCGAGTGCCAGATCGGCAAGCACGCTGCGCATCAACGGCTGAGAGATCAACAAGGATCCGAAAGCTTTGCGGTGCTGGGCGTGGTGCAGTGCCTGCACGACGGCCTGGCGCATCATACCGGCGCTTCCCGTGCAGCAATCCAAGCGAGTGAAGGTTCCCATCTCAAGGATGGTGGGAATGCCGCGGCCCTCCTCGCCCAAGAGAGAGGCCCATGCATCGACGAACTCGACTTCGGAAGAAGCGTTGGAGCAATTGCCCAGTTTGTCCTTCAGGCGCTGAATGTAAATGCCGTTGAGGGTCCCATCGGGGAGGCGTCGCGGCATGAAAAAGCACGATAGGCCCGTGTCCGTTTGCGCCAGAACCAGGTGAGCATCGCACTGCGGCGCGGAGAAGAACCATTTGTGCCCGGTAATACGATAGGAGCCGTCGCCGGAGCGAACCGCACGTGTGGTGTTGGCGCGGACATCGGAACCACCCTGTTTCTCAGTCATGCCCATGCCGATCAAACCGCCGCGCTTGCCGTCGAAGGAAATGTCGCGCGGATCGTATTCGCGTACGAGCAGCGTAGGTATCCAGTCGCGAGCGAGCGATAGGTCGCGGCGCATTGCCGCGATCGCGCCGTACGTCATCGTGGTCGGACACAGCGTGCCGCTCTCGATCTGTGCTTGCATGAAGTAGCCGGCGGCTCGCGCCACGTGCGCACCAGCCTTCCCGGGCTCTTGGGTCCATGGACTGCTGTGGTAACCCCGCGCGGCGATCCCCTGCATCAGCGCATGCCATGACGGATGGAATTCAACCGAATCAATACGCTCACCCTGAGCGTTGAAGCTGTGCAGCACCGGGGTGAAGCGGTTGGCCAGACGGGCGTGCTCGTAGTTAGTGTTCGTACCCAGCTCGCCCCCCGAGCCCAAGAGCTCCGGCGCCGCCCACCCGGCGCCCTGGCGTTGCACGGCTTCCTGCAGTGCTTTGTCGCTCGCAAACCGGTTGTATTCCGCGAGCGGAGGGGTTTGATTGAAGATAGGGTGGGTAGAGGAGGCGTGTTCCATGAACACAATCTTGCACCCGG
>JAQGOD010000042.1 GCA_028293775.1 Gammaproteobacteria bacterium | reverse complement strand
CTATTGCATGGCCGCCGTGGCGTTAACCTTGACCTTTTACGGCTGGGGCCGTTTGGGGCACCCGCCGCATACCATGGTCGGTCGGGTATCAGACATTGCCATCGCCAGCCTACGCGGCCTTGCGGCCGCGTTGCTGTGCGTTAGTCTCGCCTTGCAGGTAAGACTGCGTTCGTTGCGCTACCTGTCCTCGGGTCCTGAGCGCTGAACATCGCTCGGGGCTGAGGACCACACAACGTATTTGTTGTCCGATCCAGCGCCGCTGCCGCTGGGCGGCGCCGACTCGGCGCTGCGTACCGGGGGTGGCGCTGCCGGTGCCGCAACCGGCTCGCGCTGCCCCTGCGGCTCGGACTCGAAAGAAGGCGCGGCTGGCGCGCGTTCGCCGCCCATATTCGCTTCGCTTTGACCTGCGCCGCTGCCCGCGCCTGCATTTGAACTTGAACTTGGATTGGCGACGGTGCCATTCGCATTGTTTTCGCCGCTGTCGCGCCCACGCCCCCGCCCACGCCGGCGACGGCTCCTTCCTCCGCGCTCACTGCGCTCGCCGCGATCATTCGTCGACCGCTCGCCTTCGTTGCGGGGTTGATCCCCGCGCGCCGGCTGATCGGACCGCGGTGCTTGGTCTGGACGAGGCGTTGAATCTTGCCGCGGCGACTGATCCTGGCGAGACGCCTGATCTTGCCGAGCGGGTTGATCTTGCCGAGCGGGTTGATCTTGCCGCAGCCCGGGATCTGGCCTAGGGGCATCGCTCCGAGGGCCGTCGCCCCGAGGGCCACGCTCTGGCCCACTGCGATTGTCAGTACGCTGACTATCGCCGCGTGGGCGGCCGTCGCGACGCGGCGCATCGCGTGAACCATCGCGACGTACGTCGCGATTGCGGTCGCCACGGTCGCGGTTGCGGTCACGATCTCCGCCACTACGATAGCGATCATGACGCACGTCGCGCTGTTGCGGCCTGTCGCGTTGAGGTTCCGCCGGCGCGGCAGCGGCTTTAACCGCTGCTCGGCCCGCAGCATCGCCGAACAGCCAACGCCAAAGCCTTACCAAGGCGCCCATTTGTACGGTCGGCGCAGGCACCTTCTCGACAACAGGCGCCGGCGCCGGCATCGGAATGATGGGCGCGGTCGACGCGGGCAGGATGCTCGGAACCAGCGGCACTTCGCCCGGCGGTTTCTTATCCCGATTTCCGATGTTGGAATCCTCGACAATCGGCTGGTCTGCGAGTTGGTAGCTGACCGTCGTATTTTCGGGCAGCTCCTTTTCATCATCGCGGACTCGCCGCAATGTGTAGGCGGGCGTGTGCATATGCGGATTGGGCACGATCACCAGCGAGACTTTATCCCTGGATTCGATTTGATTGAGCTGTTCGCGTTTCTCGTTCATGAGGTAGGTCGCTACGTCGACCGGCACCTGTGCGATGACGCGGCCGGTGCGCTCCTTGCGAGCTTCCTCGCCGATCAGCCGCAGCAACGCCAGCGACATCGATTCGACGCCGCGGATGGTCCCCATGCCGCTGCAACGCGGGCAGTTGATGTGCGTGGTTTCGCTCAGCGCGGGCCGCAGGCGCTGGCGCGACAATTCGAGCAAGCCGAAGCGCGACAGCCGTCCGAGTTGGATGCGGGCGCGGTCCATTTTGACCGAGTCGCGCAGCATGTCCTCGACCGCCCGCTGGTTGGTTTGCGATTCCATGTCGATGAAATCGATGACGATCAGTCCGCCGATATCGCGTAGCCGCAATTGCCTGGCGATTTCTTCGGCCGCTTCCAAATTGGTATTGCGCGCCGTGGCTTCGATGTCGCCGCCACGGGTGCTGCGGGCGGAGTTGATGTCGATCGACACCAGCGCCTCGGTATGATCGATCACCAAGCTGCCGCCCGAAGGCAACGTGACCTTGTGGGCGTAGGCCGACTCGATCTGGCTCTCGATTTGATACCGCGTGAACAATGGCACGGGGTCTTGATAGAGCTTGAGCTTGCGCTGCGCGTCGGGCGGCATGAAGCGCTGCATGTATTCCTGCGCCTTTTGAAAGGCCTCAGGCTGGTCGATGAGGCACTCGCCGACGTCATCCGAGAAGTAATCGCGCAGACCGCGCGTCACCGCATCGCTTTCTTGAAAAATGAGGAATGGGGCGGGCCTGCCGTCATTCGCAGCGACAATGGCATCCCAGGCGGACTTGAGATTGTTCAAATCCCATTGCAATTCTTCGGTGCTGCGGCCGACGCCGGCGGTGCGCACAATGGCGCCCATGCCGTCGGGGATCACGAGTCCGTTCATCGCGTCGCGCATCTGTTCGCGATCCTCGCCCTCGATACGGCGAGACACACCGCCTGCGCGCGGATTGTTCGGCATCAGAACCAGGAATCGCCCGGCAAGGCTGATGAACGTGGTGAGCGCCGCGCCTTTGTTGCCGCGTTCCTCTTTTTCCACTTGAACGATCAGTTCTTGGCCTTCTTGCAGAAGGTCCTTGATGTTGAGCCGGGCGCCGTTCGCAGGCTGCGTCCGGAAGTACTCCTTGGAGACTTCCTTCAGCGGCAGAAACCCATGGCGTTGTGCGCCATATTCGATGAACGCCGCTTCGAGACTAGGCTCTACGCGGGTAATCCGGCCTTTATAGATATTGGATTTTTTCTGTTCCCGAGACGGGATCTCAATCGATAAGTCGTATAATTTTTGACCGTCGACTAGTGCAACTCGCAGTTCTTCTTCTTGAACTGCGTTGACGAGCATTCTTTTCATGTGCCCCAACTAAAGTGGTAGGGGCCGAGGAGGAGAGCTTGAGAATAGAAGCCGGGATCGTAATGCTGACTGCGGCAAGCAATAGAGAAGTGCCGAACGCGAAATACGCGACCGGAATCAATTCCATCACTTTAAGCCAAAACGTATACTGCAAGCCCGGGGCCTTGTTCTCGGTTAACCGCTTGTCAGCCGCCTAAGCTTAAGATTTAAGCCGTCGCGCGTCTGTCTCATCGGCCGAGCGATGGTCTGGAGTTCCAGAACCAACTAATATGCGGCTCCCCATCGGATGGGGGGCCACTGGAAACCGGTGTCTTTGCGTTACCTGGATACGGCGAAAGCCCTTATAAAGGTTATCGCGCCTGACACGGTTTTGAGACACTATCACGACAGCGCGTCAGGGTCAATGTAATCAATACCTTAGAACGACGCTCAAACAAGTTAAGCGAAATATGAACAGTCCTAGCATCGATTTGGTACCTGCCCCAGCTAATACTTTAGGGCCCAAGAGTCCGCTGACCATGCGCACCGTCAGCGCGGAGGAGGCCGGGCAGAGAATCGATAATTTTCTCATGCGTCATTTCAAGACCGTGCCGCGCAGCCGGGTATATCGGCTGTTGCGGAAGGGCGAAGTGCGGGTGAACCGCAAACGAGTCGACGCGGAATATCGCATTCAGGCCGGCGACGAGCTGCGTCTACCCCCGGTACGGATCGATGCCGACGCAGAGCCCGGGCGCCCCTCCAGCAGTCTGCTGGAGCTGCTCGAGCGGTCCGTCATATTTCAGGACCGGCATCTGTTGGTAATCGACAAGCCCGCGGGAGTCGCGGTGCATGGCGGCAGCGGCATGAGTTTCGGCGTGATCGAGGCGCTGCGCGCGTCGCGGCCGCGGGAAACACTCGAGTTGGTGCATCGGCTCGATCGAGACACCAGCGGCTGTCTGCTCATCGCGCGAGACCGCGGCACTCTTACGGCGCTTCATAGCTTGATTCGCAACGGCGGCATGCACAAAACTTATTTGGCGCTCGTCGCAGGCAACTGGCAGCTGGGCACCAAGCGCATTGACGCTCCGCTCGCGACCGACAACCGACAGCATGGCGAGCGTCATGTGCGCGTAGCCGCTGCGGGCAAGGATTCGGTGAGTGTTTTCAAACCCGTGCAACCGTTCGGCTCGTTGGCCACCTTGATGGAAGTCGATATTCCAACCGGGCGTACGCATCAGATTCGCGTGCATGCTTCTTTCGCCGGACATCCGTTGTTGGGAGATGACAAATACGGCGATCGTGAGCGAAACGCCGAATTGAAATCCAACGGATTGAAGCGCACTTTCCTGCACGCTCAATCGGTGGCGTTTGA
>JAQGOD010000012.1 GCA_028293775.1 Gammaproteobacteria bacterium | reverse complement strand
CAGAAGGATTTGCGCCTGGTTCTAATCATGATCAGCGAGGTGAAATCCTTAGGGATGGAGACCTGCGCCACGCTCGGCATGGTGACCCCCGCCCAAGCTCGCGAACTCAAAGAGGCGGGCCTCGATTTCTACAATCACAATCTCGACACGTCTGCACGCTACTACGAAAAAATCATCACCACCCGCATTTACCAGGACCGGCTGGACACCTTGCAGGCCGTTCGCGACGCCGACATCAATGTGTGCTGCGGCGGCATCGTCGGGATGGGCGAGGAGCCGCAGGACCGCGCGGCGCTGCTGCATACGCTGGCGACGCTGCCCGAGCATCCGCAAAGCGTGCCGATCAATCAGCTGGTCAGGGTGGCCGGAACGCCGCTGGCCGATGCGCCGGTTTTGGATCCTTTCGATTTCGTGCGCATGATCGCGGTGGCGCGCATTCTCATGCCTTTGAGCCATGTGCGGCTCTCGGCCGGCCGCGCACAGATGAGCGATGAATTGCAGGCACTGTGTTTCATGGCAGGCGCAAATTCCATTTTCTATGGCGAGAAACTGCTGACCACCGGCAATCCGGACACCGAGCACGATCAGCGCCTGTTTCGACGTCTGAAAATCGTGGCCGAGCCCGCCGCTGAAACCGACGCAGAGTTCATCGCCGACACATCACCAACCACACCCGTGAGTGTGGCATCGTTCGCGCATGAGCGATGACGAGGCCTATGCACTTCAACCCCATTGGACCAGGCGCTCCTTCGACCGAGCCGCACACAGCTACGATTCGGCAGCCATCATTCATCGGGAAGTTCGAGGGAATCTGCTCCAACGGCTCGAACTCACCCGGCTTCAGCCGCGAGTTGTCTTGGACGCCGGTGCCGGGACGGGCCATGCCAGCCGCGCGCTGAAGCGCCGCTATCCGAAAGCATTGGTCGTGGCGCTGGATTCTTCACGCGGCATGTTGGCCGCGGCGGCCCGGCAGCGCTCATGGCTGCGTCCCTTCGAGCGGGTGTGCGCGGATGCCGAGCTTTTGCCCTTGGGCGACGGCAGCGTGGATTTGGTAGTCAGCAATTTGATGCTGCAGTGGTGCAATCCAGACGCGGCGTTCGCGGAATTTCGCCGCGCGCTCAAACCCAACGGGCTCTTGAGTTTCAGCGCCTTCGGCCCCGATACTTTGCGCGAGCTGCGCGCCGCCTGGCGAGAGGTGGACTCGCACAGCCACGTGCATCGGTTCATCGATATGCACGACCTGGGGGATGCGCTGGTACGCAGCGGCTTTTCCGCGCCGGTGCTGGATGTGGAACGATTCACCTTAAGCTATCTGGACGTGCGCAAGGTGGCCGCCGACCTCAAGGCTACCGGCGCGCACAACGCCACCGCCGGACGGGCAAAAGGGCTCACCTCCCCAGGTAAGTTCGCTGGGATGGAAGCGGCGTACGAAAGTTTCCGGCAGGACGGGCGGCTGCCCGCAACCTATGAAGTGGTATTCGCCCATGCGTGGGTACCGGCGCAAGCGGCGCGGCGCAGTGGGGCAGACGAAAGCAGCGTGTCGCTGGAGGAAATCAAGCGGGAATTGCGCGCCCGGCGCAATAAATAAGGCGCCCGCCGATGCCCGCCGCCCCGGGCATACGTTATTCTTGGGCGCATGGAACAGCGCATCACCTTGGCGCCAAATTGTTCGCTGACGCTCTCGGGTGCTCGGCTTTTTTTTGGGGTTACGTGCCTGTTTTCCTTAAGTTTTGCGTTGTTTTTCGTATTGCAGGGATTTTGGCCGATTTTGCTGTTTTGGGCTTTGGAGATGCTGGCACTTGGGGTAGCCTTGCACGCCAGCATGAAGCGCCGGCATTACACCCAGACAGTGGTGATTACCGACTCGCAAATCAGCCTCGTGACGCGCTCGCAACGCGGCGAAACAAAACAGGAGTTTGCCAGGCATTGGGCGAAGGTTAGACTTCGCAGTCCGCCGAGGCGGCTAGGGACCAGCCGGCTCACCATCGAGAGTAAGGGCTGCGCGTGTGAGATAGGCAGCTTCCTCACCGAGGAAGATCGATGCGTGCTGGCGGAGCGTTTGGGTAGGTTAGTTGGCGGCATGAATGAATCGCCGCCGCTTGAAATCGCGAAATAGGGGACCTGTTTAGATGAGAGTTACCAGAGGCAATCAAGATCACAGCACCGCTCGGCCGCGAAAGCTCATTTCGCCGGGGGCGCTTGGCTTAGCGGCCTTGAGTGCGGCGGGCAGCGCAGGCGCCAACACCTCGAACGGCTACAACTTGCCGGAGGGCGTCACGGACTTGGCCCGCGACATGTATGGCTTGCACATGGAGGTCTTCTGGATCTGCGTCGGTATTGCCGTCGTGGTGTTCGGCGCCATGATTTACACGCTCTTGAAGTTCCGCCACTCGCAAGGCGCGGTTCCCGACACGACCATGCTCCACAGCACCAAGGTGGAAATCATCTGGACCATCATTCCGGTGATAATCCTGGTGGTCATGGCGATTCCCGCCGCGGAACTCATTCTCAAGCAGGAAGATACCCGCAATTCGCAATTGTCCATTCGCGTCACCGGGTATCAGTGGAAGTGGGAATACGCGTACATGGATGCCGCGGAGGGCGTGGATTTCTTCTCGACCCTCTCGCGCGATTCGAATTTTGCGCGCGAGAAGGGCTCCGGCATCGATCCGAATACCATCCCCAACTATTTGCTCGACGTCGACAAGCCAATGGTGATCCCCAGCGGCACCAAAGTGCGCCTGCTTCTGACCTCGCAAGACGTGATCCACGCCTGGTGGGTGCCTGACTTCGGCGCCAAGCGCTCGGCGATCCCGGGTTTCGTCAACGAGTTGTGGTTCAAGGTCGATCCGGGCAAGGAAGGCACGTATCGCGGCCAATGCACCTCGCTGTGCGGCCGCGACCACGCGTTCATGCCCATCGTCGTGGTTGTAAAAACACCGGATGATTTCAAGAAGTGGGTGGATGAGCAGAAAGCGGCCGTCAAGCAAGCGGCGCTGCCGGGTTCGGCCGCCGCCGCACCGCCGCCAACCGCGCAGGCTTTAACGAATTAATCGGTCTATTTTTTAAGAGAGCTATCCGACTATGGCCCAGTTCCCAACGAGCGACTCCGCGCACCATACCGATCACGCACATGATGGTCATGACCACCATGACCAGCCGGCGACGGGCATCAAGCGCTGGATTTTCGCCACCAATCACAAAGACATCGGCACCATGTACCTGCTGTTCAGCATGATCATGTTCTTCATCGGCGGCGCGATGGCCATGCTGATTCGCGCCGAGTTGTTCAAGCCCGGCTTGCAGCTGATGGACCCGGTGTTTTTCAACCAGATGACCACCAATCATGCGCTCGTCATGATTTTCGGTGCCGTCATGCCTGCCTTCGTGGGATTAGCGAATTGGATGATTCCCATGCAAATCGGCGCGCCGGACATGGCGCTGCCGCGCATGAACAATTTCAGCTTCTGGCTCCTGCCCTTCGCCTTCACGTTGATGCTGTCGACGATGTTCGTGCCGGGCGGCATGGCCGCGGCGGGCTGGACCCTGTATCCGCCCTTGTCTCTGCAGACCGGCGATGCTTTCCCCATGCTGATCTTCGCCATCCACATGATGGGTGCGTCCTCGATCATGGGCGCGATCAATGTCATCGTGACCATCATGAACTTGCGCGCGCCGGGCATGAATTTGCTAAAAATGCCGCTGTTTTGCTGGTCCTGGCTGATTACCGCTTATTTGCTGATCGCCGTGATGCCGGTGCTCGCGGGCGCGGTTACCATGCTTCTGACCGATCATTTCTTCAAGACCAGCTTCTTCAATGCCGCCGGCGGCGGCGACCCGGTGATGTTCGAGCACATCTTCTGGTTTTTCGGGCATCCCGAGGTGTACATCATGATCTTGCCGGCCTTCGGCATCATTTCGGAAATCCTGCCGACCTTTGCGCGCAAGCCCTTGTTCGGCGCGACCTCGATGATTTACGCCATCGCCTCGATCGCCTTCTTGTCCTTCATCGTCTGGGGCCACCACATGTTCGCGGACGGCATGCCGGTCGCCGCGCAATTGTTTTACATGATGTCCACCATGCTGATCGCCGTGCCCACGGGCGTGAAGGTATTCAACTGGACCGCGACCTTGTGGCGCGGCTCCTTGAGCTTCGAGCCGCCGATGCTGTTTGCCTTGGCGTTCTTGTTCTTGTTCACCATCGGCGGCTTTTCCGGCGTGATGCTCGCCATCGTTCCGGTGGACTTCCAATACAACCAAACCTATTTCGTGGTGGCGCACTTCCACTATGTGCTGGTGCCCGGCGCGATATTCGGCATCATGGCAGCCGTGTACTACTGGATCCCAAAGTGGACCGGCCATATGTACAACATGACCCTCGCCAAGTGGCATTTTTGGCTGTCCGCGATTTTCGTCAACGTCCTGTTCTTTCCGCAGCACTTCTTGGGGCTGGCAGGCATGCCGCGGCGCATCCCCGACTACGCCGTGCAATTCACCGATTGGAATATGGTTTCCTCCATCGGCGGCTTTTGTTTCGGAGCCTCGCAGATTCTGTTTGCCATCCTGGTCATCCAGTGCATCCGCGGCGGCAAGAAAGCCAGCGCCCTGGTTTGGGACGATGCGCGGCCCAACGGGCTGGAATGGACCTTGCCCTCGCCCGCGCCTTATCACAGCTTCACCACGGCGCCAGAGGTCAAGTGAACGCGACTGCCACTCCGCGCCGCCTTAGGATCAGAAACGCCGCATTGGGATTGGCGGGCGTGGCGCTGGCGTTTTATTTTGGCTTCATCGCGCTGCTGGTCTTTCGCAGCCACCACTGATGGATCGCAAGCGCGCCAATCGCAAGCTGGTGTTAGGCCTCCTGATCATGACGGCGGGCAGCTTCGCGTTCGGCTGGGCGCTGGTGCCGCTATACGATGTGTTTTGCCGGGCTCTAGGCATCGGCAATGCCGAGGCCAAAGACGGCCGCGCGGTGGTGCAGGAAGCGATCGACCCGAACCGCGAGGTGACGGTGGAATTCATCGCCTCCCCGGCGTCGGTGGGCAGCTATGAATTCAGGCCCAAGGTCGGCTCGATGCGCGTTCATCCCGGCAAGCTCTACGACACCGAGTTCTACGCCAAGAACCTCACCTCGGTGGCCTCGGTGGCGCAGGCGGTACCGAGCATTTCGCCCACCGGCACTGCGCAGTATTTTCACAAGACCGAATGTTTTTGTTTTACGCCGCAAAAATTCGGCGTGGGAGAGGGCCGCGAGATGCCGTTGCGGTTCATCGTGGACCCGCAGCTGCCGGCCAACGTGGACAGGTTGACGTTGTCCTATACGTTCTATGACACGACCCAAACCGCAACACGGCGTTGAATACTCGTTAAACTATTTATTCATTACCGATTAGAGATTTGACTATGGCGCAAGCGCACTCGGAAGCCGATCAGTACTACATCCCGCATAGCAGTCCGTGGCCCTTTTACGGCTCCATCACGCTGTTCACGCTGATGTCCGGCGCCATTGCCACCCTCAATGGCTGGCTGCCCGCATGGTTCCTGCTTCCAGGCTTCACCATGCTGGCGTTGCTGTTTATTTTCTGGTTCCACACCGTCATCGGCGAGAACCAGGCGGGCATGTACAACATGGCGGTGGACCGCTCGTTCCGTATGGGAATGATGTGGTTCATTTTCTCCGAAGTGATGTTTTTCGCCGCGTTCTTCGGGGCTTTGTTCTATGCGCGCAATCTGTCGGTGCCGTGGCTGTCGGGCGATGGCGTGAAGATTTTCAGCAAGCTGCTGCTCTGGAACAACTATGCCGGCATATGGCCGACGAACGGGCCCGCGGCCTTGGGTCCCAGAGCCGATGGCACCTTCGAAACGGTGCCTGCTCTCGGACTGCCGGTGGTAAACACGGCGATTTTGTTATCGAGCAGCGTCACGGTCACCATCGCCCACCACGCCTTGATCACCGGGCACCGCACGCGCTTGAAGATTTTCCTGGCACTGA
>JAQGOD010000001.1 GCA_028293775.1 Gammaproteobacteria bacterium | reverse complement strand
AGAAAAGACGTCAGCCGCTTCATCGGCTCGAGCGGCGTCGGCAGATTGGCCAAACCCAAACGGGGAAAGACAGCGAGCCGATCGGATAGTGACCTGCGATTTTCTTGCATCGTCCCGTTTGTCCGGCTGAAAATGGCGAGCGCTCACTTGGCTCCCCTCGCGACGGAGTGAAGCGAACATCGACTCTGGCAGTTAGGCAACCAGATTTATCGATACCAGCCCTGCGAATTGCACTCGGAGCAATTTCCGCAATGACAACTCTGTCTGATCTGCATTAGATCGGAGTCGTCCTATGCGCGAGTCCCGGATGCCTCATCTCGTTACGTTCCTCGGTTTTGCTTTGGTCTCGCTCGGCATTGCGCTGACGCCGGGGCCGAACATGATTTACCTGATCTCGCGCTCGATCACGCAAGGGCCCGCGGCGGGGATCGTGTCGCTCGGCGGCGTCGCGCTCGGCTTTGTGTTCTACATGCTGTGCGCGGCGTTCGGCATCACGGCGCTGTTGTTCGCGGTGCCCTACGCCTATGACGCGCTGCGGTTTGCCGGTGCCGCGTATCTGCTGTGGCTGGCGTGGCAGACGCTCAAGCCGGGCGGGCGTTCGCCGTTTCAGGTCAAGGCGCTGAAGGTCGACGGCCCGCGCAAATTGTTCGCGATGGGCTTTGTCACCAACCTGCTGAACCCGAAAATCGCGATGCTGTATCTGGCGCTGCTGCCGCAATTCATCGATCCCGCCGGCGGCAGCGTGCTGATGCAGTCGCTGGCGCTGGGTTCGGTCCAGATCGTGATCAGCGTCAGCGTCAATGCGGTGATCGCGCTCGCCGCCGGATCGATCGCGCTGTTTTTAGGCACGCGGCCGACCTGGCTATTGGTGCAGCGCTGGCTGATGGGGACGATGCTGGCCGGGCTTGCGGTGAAGATCGCGCTGGAGACGCGACGAGCGTGAGAATTATTCACCTCGCCCCGCTAGCGGCTATCGTATGCACACATCTTGCCAGGAGATTTAATCGCTGATTCCGTGGGTAGTCTGATGATTCACGGAGTGTTCGATGTCTGGAATGGAATTCGGCCTTGGTCGGTTCGGCGACCACAGGCTGGAAAAAGGGGGGCCCGCTTGCACGCGGCGCTGGTTGATCGACCGGGGTCGTGCATTCGCCGGCTGGGCGGGACGCGTGCTGGCGAAATCCAGTTCACGCGCTTTCTTCGCAACAAGGCGGTGACGGCGGCGGAGATGGCTGAGTGCGCGGCGGAGCGGACAGCGGCGCGAGCAGCGGGACGCCAAGTCGTGGTCGTGCAGGACACCAGCAATCTGGCGCTGGGCGGCCGTCGTGCCAAGGCCAACGGCTATGGCCCTGTCGGCAAGGGCGGGGCGCTGCGCGGGCTATTGCTGCACGCGGTTCTGGCGGTGGATGCCGGCACCGGCGCGGTGCTGGGCCTCGTGGATGCGCCGGTGAGGAACCGCAGCGGCGGCAAGGTCAAATCGCGCCGGTCGCGGGCGACGGCGCAGAAGGAATCGCAGCGCTGGATCGAGGGCACGGCGCGTGCCGGCGTGGTACTGGCAGCGGCACGAAGCATCACGGGCGTATCGGACCGGGAAAGCGACATCTACGAGCACTTCGTGCAGTGTCCGCCCAACATGCACTTGATCGTTCGGGCGTGCCAGAATCGACGGATCGAAAGTGACGACGAGGAGCAAACACGGCTGCTTTTTGCGCACGTTGACAGCCTGCCCGAACAAGGCCGGCTTGCAGCGGAAATCCCGGCTGCTCCGGGGCGCAAGGCCCGCACGAGCGAACTGGCCGTCCGCTTCAGTCGCGTCGAATTGCGCAGGCCGCTCCATGGCGCATCTGATCTGCCGTCCGCGACCACTCTGACCATCGTCGATGTCCGCGAGACATCGACGATCGGCGGCCAAACGCCGATCCATTGGCGCTTGCTGACGACACACACGGTCGCGAGCCTTGCGGATGCGCAAAGAATCGTCGGTCTCTATCGGATGCGCTGGGTCATTGAAGAGTACTTCCACACCATCAAGACCGCAGGCTTTGACATCGAACAAGCCGACATCGCCGAGCCGAAAGTCATGATCAAGTTGGTCGCAGCCATCACCGTCGCAGCCGTCACTGTGATGCAACTCGTCAAAGCTCGCGACGGCACCACCGATCAAAACTTCCTCGAGGCGTTTGAACCAGCCGACCAGCCCATCCTGGAAGCCGTCTCGGCCCGCCTCGAAGGTAAAACCGCGCGGCAACAGAACCCGTATCCTAAGGGATCGCTCGCCTTCGCTGCCTGGGTCATCGCTCGTCTCGGCGGCTGGACCGGGTATTATGACAAACCCGGTCCGAAAACCATGCGTCGCGGTCTCGAAGACTTCCAGCGCATCAAATACGGCTCAACCTTGGGGCTCCAAGATGTGTGAATCGGACAGCCGCAGGGGGAGAGGTGAAGCAGATTGTCCAAACCGGCTACATAGGTAACACAGTAGACCGGATTGATGGGTGACAGTTCTCTGTCGGCTGGGAGGATCAGCCGATGCCTTGGCGAGAGAGCTGTGCAATGGACGAACGGGTTGGCTTCATCGCGGACCATCGACCCGGATTGTGGACGACGACGGAAGATCGGTTCGCGACGTCAAGCTGTATCGCGGCGCGGTGTTTTTCGAACACCGGTATGCCTAC
>JAQGOD010000521.1 GCA_028293775.1 Gammaproteobacteria bacterium | reverse complement strand
CCGGTCACCAGCTCGGTTACGGGATGTTCGACCTGGACGCGGGTGTTCATTTCGATGAAGTAGAATTCGTTATCCTGATACAGGAACTCTAGCGTGCCGGCATTGCGATAACCGACTTCACGGCATGCCCGGGCGCAGCGCTCGCCCATGGTTTTGCGCTGCTTGGCGGTAAGGCCCGGCGCGGGCGCTTCCTCGATGACTTTCTGGTGGCGCCGTTGCATGGAGCAATCGCGTTCGCCTAAGTGCACTACATTGCCGTAGTTGTCGGCGAGCACCTGAAACTCAATGTGGCGCGGCTTTTCGAGAAACTTCTCCATGTAGACTTCTGGGTTGCCGAAGGCTGCGAGGGCTTCTGCTTGGGTTATGCCGATTGAATTCAAGAGCGAAGCGTCGGTGTGCACCACGCGCATGCCGCGGCCGCCGCCGCCGCCCGAGGCCTTGATGATCACGGGGTAGCCGATGTCCTTGGCAATGCGGAAATTCTCATCCGCGTCTTTGCCCAAAGGCCCGTCCGAGCCGGGCACGCAGGGGACGCCGGCGGCCTTCATGACCTTGATGGCGGAGACTTTGTCGCCCATGAGGCGAATGGTCTCGGCCCTGGGGCCGACAAAGATGAAGCCGCTCTTTTCAACGCGCTCGGCGAAATCGGCGTTTTCCGACAGGAAGCCATAGCCGGGGTGAATCGCCACGGAGTCCGTGACTTCGGCGGCGCTGATGATGGCCGGCATGTTGAGGTAGGAGAGGGCGGATTGCGGAGGACCGATACAGACTGTCTCGTCGGCCAGCAATACATGCTTGGTGTTGAAATCCGCCGTGGAATGCACGGCCACGGTTTTGATGCCGAGTTCGCGGCAAGCACGCAATATGCGAAGGGCGATCTCGCCGCGGTTCGCGATAACGACTTTTTCAATCATCTTGCTTATTCAATGATGAACAGCGGCTGGCCGAATTCGACGGGCTCACCGTTCTTCGCCAGCATCGCGGTCACGCGGCCGGCCTTGTCGGATTCAATTTGGTTCATCATCTTCATGGCTTCGATGATGCAGAGTATCTGGCCTACTTTGATCTCGCTGCCGATTTCAACGAAGGGTTTGGCGCCTGGAGAGGCAGAGGCATAGTAGGTTCCGACCATCGGCGAGGTGACCGTGTGCTCATCGTTGCGCGGCGCCCGCTCCCCTGGGAAGGTCGCCGGCATCGCAGTGGCGGCGGGTACCGCGACCATGACCGGCGGCGGTTGGGGCGCGGCGACCTGCATCCCCATCCGCGGATGACGGCTGATGCGCACCGATTCCTCGCCCTCCGATATTTCGAGTTCCGAGATACCCGACTCCTCGAGCAGCTCGATCAGTTTCTTTACCTTGCGAATGTCCATCCGCGAACCCCTTGAGATCGATGTTTTAGGTCTTGACCAGGCGTGCGATGGCGGCTTGGAGCGCGAGCTCGTAGCCGATCGGGCCCAATCCGTATATGCAGCCGACAGCAATATCGGACAAATGGGAGTGATGTCGAAAAGTCTCGCGTGCGAAGACGTTGCTCAAATGAATTTCGATGAATGGCGTGCCCACCGAGAGAAACGCGTCGCGCAGCGCGATGCTGGTATGCGTGAAAGCGCCGGGATTGATAATGACGAAGCCGATGCCGTCCCGCTTGGTCGCCTGAACTTTGCCGATCAATTCATGTTCGGCATTGCTTTGCGCGGCGGTAAGCTCGTGCCCTTGCTCGGCGGCCAGCTCCTTGAGCCTCTCCTCGATGTCCTGCAGAGTCGCGCTACCATAGATTGCCGGCTCTCGGGACCCCAAAAGATTCAAGTTCGGACCATTCAGCAGCAAAATCTTAGGCATTCGGCGCCCGTTCCCAGCGCTATCGCGCTACAAAGGTCCGCGATAATAACCAGAAATGGAAGAGAAAAGGCAAGCTTCGGCGGCGAACGTCGCCGGAAGGCACTTATCCCGGTTGTTTCTCCGCCTGCTGCTGTAGGCCGTCGGTGATGCGTTTGCGCGCTTCTGGGAGCTGGATCCGCCCGGCGTTGAGATTTTCGACCTCGGAGAGAATGAAATCGGCTTGGCGTCGGTGCAATTCTCCGACAAATAAGGCCACGACCTCGCCACGCCGATCCGTGAACACGGTAAACGGAAAGGCGGGGGAGTCCATGCCGAATTTCGCTGCCACGTCCAATGCGTCTTGCTCGCCGATGAGAATGGGGTAATCGATCTTGTAACGGGCCACGAATTCCGCGACTTGGTCGCGGTGATCCACCGCGATACCCACGACGGTGAGATCCCGTCCGGCCCAATCGGTGGCCAGCGTCTTGAGCAGGGGCATTTCCCGCCGGCAGGGCGCGCACCAAGTTGCCCAAAAGTTGATCATGAGCGATTTACCGCTCCAAGCGGATATTGCGGTGGACTTGCCCGAGAGGTCCTTCAAGGCGAATTCGGGAAGGACGCTGGGAATCACGACGTGCGTGAACAGGGGGTCAGGCGGCGAACTGTCTTGGGCGCCCGGCGCGCTGGCGTCCCCTGCGGGAACCGGCGTGCCCTGCTGGGCGCTGCGATACGAGTGGAGCTTCAAGCCGCCCCAAACACCCAGCAGCACCACGAGCGCGATGCCGAGGGAGCGCGGCCCTAAGTCTTTCATGCGGGAAGATCGAGCTTGCGTCCCTTTCGTAGCACCAGCCCCGCCAGCAAAAACGCCACTGCTCCCCCCACGATGGCGATGCCCTCCCAGGGAGTAGCTCGAACCTCGGCAGCGGCGGCAGTGTCAGCGGCACGGAGTGCGGCGCTGGGAAAGATCGCCTTTGTGATGGGCTGGTAGCACAGGCCGGCTTCCGCACAGCCTTGGTAGGTCACTTTGATCTCGATCGGGTGGGCACCGGCATCGAGGCGGGTAAAGGAAACCGTTGCTTCTGCCTGTTGGGTATAGATTTCTTGCGTGCCTAGGTACTGGTCGGTTTTCATCACCCCTATGGGAAGTTGCGGCGCATCAACCTTAAGATCCGGACTTGCCGGCGCCACCTCGATTTTTTGCTTATATAAATAGTAGCCATCCGCAATGACCCAGCGCAGCTTCACCTGGTTTCCGTCGAGTCGAGCCGACATCCGAAAAGCCACGTCGGGCGGCAGGAAGTCAGTGTCATTGGATTCGATCCCCCGCATCCACGGGGGCTTGGATTGCGCGGCAGCGGCCCCCAGGACCATCAGGACGAACAAACTACCGACTCGGGCTACTCTATTGCTTTGCATGCCGCGCACTTTAGTGGCCGACGCGCTCCGGCGCCAGCGCGATAATGCGCTGCAGCACAGCAAAAAAAAGCTGTTTAGCCCCTTGAATCATCATATTTCGTCGCTATTATTAGCAGCCTCTAGGGGAGAGTGCTAACAGACTCACCTCTTTGTTAATCCAACCCAAGCATTAGGAGTCTTGTCTTATGAAGATTCGTCCCCTTCATGACCGTGTGATCGTGAAAAGAGAAGAAGAGGAGCGCAAGTCCCCAGGTGGCATCGTGATCCCGGATACCGCGACTGAAAAGCCGATTTTCGGAAAAGTGATTGCCGTCGGTAAGGGCAAGATTTTAGAGAACGGCGAAATTCGCCCGCTGGACGTCAAGGTCGGCGACAAGATTCTGTTCGGTAAGTACAGCGGTACCGAAGTGAAGATGGATGGAGATGAGCTGGTTGTCATGCGTGAAGAAGACATCATGGCCATCGTGGAAGGCAAGTAAGCCTCGCCAATCCGAATTTACTTTCCGCAAACCAAAATTAATTTAGAGGTATCAGCAAATGGCAGCTAAAGACGTACGCTTCAGCGACGACGCTCGGGCACGCATGTTCAAGGGTGTGAATATTCTGGCGAATGCCGTCAAGGTCACACTGGGCCCCAAAGGCCGCAACGCCGTTCTCGACAAGAGCTTCGGCGCCCCCACCGTCACCAAAGACGGCGTTTCTGTCGCGAAGGAAATCGAGCTCAAAGATAAGTTCGAAAACATGGGCGCGCAGATGGTCAAGGAAGTTGCTTCCAACACGTCTGACGAAGCCGGCGATGGCACCACCACCGCAACCGTTCTCGCACAGGCGATTATCCGCGAAGGCCTCAAGGCCGTAGCCGCCGGCATCAATCCCATGGATTTGAAGCGCGGTATCGACCAGGCGGTCATTGCGGCCACTGAGGAGCTCAAGAAGCTCTCCAAGCCCTGCAAGGATCCGAAAGCGATTGCGCAGGTCGGCACGATTTCCGCTAACTCCGACGAGAGCATTGGCAAGACGATTGCCGATGCGATGGCGAAGGTCGGCAAAGAAGGCGTGATTACGGTTGAGGAAGGTTCGGGCCTCGAGAACGAGCTCGAAGTGGTCGAAGGCATGCAGTTCGACCGCGGCTACCTCTCGCCGTATTTCATCAACAATCAGCAGAGCCAGAGCGCCGAGCTCGAGAAGCCCCTGATTCTTCTCGTTGACAAGAAGATTTCGAACATTCGCGAGTTGCTCCCCTTGCTGGAACAAATTGCGAAGGGTGGCCGTCAGCTGTTGATCGTTGCGGAAGATGTGGAAGGCGAAGCGCTTGCCACATTGGTCGTCAACACCATTCGCGGTATCGTCAAAGTCGCGGCCGTCAAGGCACCGGGCTTCGGCGATCGTCGCAAAGCCATGCTGCAGGACATTGCGGTCCTCACCGGCGGCACGGTCATCTCGGACGAAGTCGGCCTCTCGCTCGAGAAGGCGACGCTGAACGACTTGGGCGAGGCCAAGAAGGTCGTCGTGGAGAAAGAGAACACCACGGTCATCGACGGTGCCGGCAAGGCCTCGGACATCAAGGGCCGTGTCGAGAGCATCCGTCAGCAGATCGAGGAAGCGACCTCCGATTATGACAAGGAAAAACTCCAGGAGCGCGTTGCCAAGCTCTCCGGCGGTGTTGCCGTGATCAAGGTCGGTGCTGCCACCGAGATCGAGATGAAAGAGAAGAAGGCCCGCGTCGAAGACGCGCT
>JAQGOD010000461.1 GCA_028293775.1 Gammaproteobacteria bacterium | reverse complement strand
GGCGCGTTCACTGTGGTCGCGGGTGTATCGGGCTCGGGCAAATCGACTCTCGTGAGCCAAGCCCTCATTGGATTGATGACAGATCACTTGGGGCAGGCCAAGAATACCGCACAAGACGGGGACCTTGAGGAGCAACCAAGGCTGCCAACACAGGGCACGGATGGCAACATCACCGGCGCCGAGGTCTTTGCTCGTCTTGTCACGGTCGATCAGAAACCAATTGGCCGCACGCCGCGCTCGAATCTGGCGACCTACACCGGCCTATTCGATGAGGTGCGGAGGCTTTTTGCGGCGACTCCGGCCGCCAAGGCACGCGGCTATACCGCCGGCCGTTTTTCCTTCAACGTCGCCGCGGGCCGCTGCCCCAAGTGCGAAGGCGAAGGCTTCGTATGCGTCGAATTGCTTTTTATGCCGAGTGTCTATGCGCCCTGCCCTGTGTGCCATGGTGCCCGCTACAATGAGCAGACCTTGAAAGTCTCCTATCGCGGCAAGACCATCGCCGGCGTGCTGGGATTGACCGTCGGTCAGGCATGTGAATTCTTTGCAAGCGATTCCGGCGTCTTGAGGCCTCTGCGCCTGCTTCGCGACATGGGTATGGGTTATTTGCGTCTCGGTCAACCGGCGACCGAGCTGTCCGGCGGCGAGGCACAGCGAATCAAGCTTGCCACGGAACTTCAGCGCGTACCGCGCGCATCGACCTTGTACGTGATCGACGAACCCACGATTGGACTGCACCCGTCGGATGTGGACAGGCTCCTCGTCCAACTCGATGCGTTGGTGGAAGCCGGAAATACCGTCATCGTCGCCGAGCACGAAATGCGTGTGGCCGCAGCGGCCGATTGGATCATCGACATGGGACCGGGTGCCGGCGACGAGGGCGGCCGCGTGGTCGCGACCGGCACGCCGGCCGATATCGCCGCTCATGAGGACAGCCGTACCGCAGCTTATTTGGCGCCTTTGATTGCCTAAGGGACTTCGGGCACGTGGTGTCAGTCGTCGTCGCTGCCTTGAGCCGAAAAGGCCATATATAGAAAAGCCACAGCGATGGCGGTGCCCGCGGCGACCGCTATCCAGGGGTTCTCCCTCACGTAGGCGACTACCGAACCTGTCACCTCACGCAGCTTTTCAGCACCGAGTTGCACTTGATCGGATGCTGCGCGCTTCGCGTCGGCCAATCCTGACTCGACCTTCGCACGCAGCCTTTTGATTTCCGGATTGGTCGCATCCTGCAATTTCGACAGCAGTTCCTCAGCCTCAGATACCAACTGATCCATCGCATTGTTATTGTTCATCATCGACTCCTGGTTTACCCTGGCGGAGCTGCAGTGTTGCCCATCGGCTGCGCACCGCATGTAGGAAGAGCGTGCCGATCACTGGCGGTGCAATCCCACATTATTGCGGGTCCGGCAGTTGCGGCGTGCCGCTGAAGCGTTGAAACCAGCTCAGCATATAGAGCTGCGTGCGCATCCAATTTGACGGCTTGACTTGCGCTGTTCCGTGGTACTCCTGATCGAAACGCAGCAACGCTGCAGGCACTCCGCGGTACTTCAGAGCCGCATAGAGTTCTTCGCTCTGCGGAATGGGCGTTCGCCGGTCCAATTCTCCGGTCATGATCAGGGTGGGCGTCGTAATGTTGCCCACGTGCATCAACGAAGATTGCTCCAGCCAATCGGTCGGGTCCTCCCAAAACGGCTTTTTAAAGAAGCGATAAGTGAAGAACGGTATGTCGGTTTCACCCGCCATGCTGATCCAGTCCGTCACCGGACAGCGCACTGCGGCGGCCGCAAAACGGTGCGTGTGGCCGATCACCCAACTCGAGAGCACGCCGCCGCCGCTGCATCCGGACACGAACAGTCGTGACTGATCAATCGAGCCCTGCTTGAGCGTCGCGTCAACCCCCGCCATCAAGTCATCATAATCCGGGCCTGGGTAATGTTTGAGAATGGCATTCCCAAAGGCGGTTCCGTAGCCGGTCGAGCCACGCGGATTGACGAAGAGCACCACATAGCCGTTGGCAGCGAAATTTTGCATTTGGGGACTGAACCCCACAGTGAACATGGCTTGCGGTCCGCCATGGATCTCGAGCAGTAGCGGGTATTGGCGTGCACGGTCGAAATCCGGCGGCTTGACGATCCAGCCTTGAATTCGAGCTCCGCCGCTGGACTCGTACCAAAGCTCTTCGGCATCGGCGAGTGCAATGTCTCTTAACAGCTCATCGTTGAGATGCGTGAGCCGCTGGGCAGAATCGGGTCGGTGTGCATTGATGAGCACGATATCTGCCGGCGCTCGGAAAGACGATCGGGTTGCAGCGATGGAACTGCCGCCGATCGTCGGCTCGCTGATGACCTCGCTGCCATTGGTCAGTTGCCGGATCGATTTGCCTTTAGACCAAGCGAAAAGGTGCACGCTGCCCCGGTCTTCAGCCGTAAAATAGAGCACGCCGCCATCCTTGGCCCACTTGAGGTTCTGTGGTTCCCGATCGAAACCGGCTGACTGCAACGTTGCATTGCTGCCGTCGATAGACATCGTCCACAAGTCCATCACCTGATTCGAATCGGTTTTTGTGAATCCCACATACGCGATCGTCCTGCCGTCCGGCGCCACCGCAGGCCGCTCCCAAGTACCCGCCGTTTTCGTAAGGCGAGTGGTGGTACCGTTCCCCAAATCCACCGAGTAGAGGTAACTCTCGCGATCGTTGCGGTCCGGATCACCTTCTTTGTACCCTTCAACGATGGCGAAGCGGCCATCGGGCGTAAAATCCCAGCCAACCGTGGTGGGAATTTCAAATGAGTTCTGTCCCACGCTCCAGTCGCCACGCGTCACCTGCCGCGGGGTGCCCCCATCCCTGGCGATAAGGAATAGCTGCCGCCAGCCGCGCTCGGTGAATCCCGCATGGTCGCGGCGATAATGAAATCTTTCGGTATAGCGCGGTGTATTTGCCCACTTGGCCCCTTCAGGGGCCGCCGGCAAATTGACTGACCATTTTTCTGCGTCGGGCACCGTCATGGTAAATCCGATCGACTTGCCATCGGGCGACCAGCGCAAGTTGCCGAGTTCCTCAGCAACTCTCGTAATCTGGCTGGGTGGTCCCGCCACACCAGGGTCGACGACGAAGATTTGCATGCCCTTGGGCTCACCCTCGGCCAGAAATGCGATGCTCTTGCCATCGGGCGACCAAACCGCCCCATTTCCCTTCGCCAGAAAGCGATGATGCGAACCGTCCGAGTTGATGATCCAAAGGGCGCTCTGCGGTTTGTCTTCCTGCTTGTCAACCGCGGTGCGGATGTACACGATCTGCGCCCCATCGGGCGAGATTTGCGGTGAGCCGGCGGACTGTAGATCGAGGTATCGGCCGACCGTGAAACGGCCGGGCGGCGCAGGGTCGGCATAGATCTCCGCTGCTAATCCCAGCAATCCTAAAAGAACAATCAACTGCCTCATGCTATGCATGCGTTCCCCGCAATTTTTTTGTACGAATCCAAAGTATGCCTCCGCCAATGGCATAAGGGGAGACTGATTGCGCCGTGCGCCGGGTGCTGACGCATCCGGCCCTGTTAGCATATCGGGGTAACCACTATTTCAAGGAATCATGACCACGCTATTCGACCCGATTAAGATCGGACGTATCACTTGCCCCAATAGAATTTGGATGGCGCCTTTGACGCGAGGCCGCGCGAGCCGAGACCACATTCCCAGCGACCTCATGACGACGTACTACACTCAGAGAGCCTCGGCGGGGCTGATCATCTCGGAAGCCACTGGAGTCAGTCTCGAGGGCAGCGGCTGGCCTTATGCCGGCGGCCTCTGGACGATAGAGCACGTGGCCCAATGGAAGAGCGTGACCGATTCCGTGCACAAAGCAGGCGGCCGGATATTTGCGCAACTCTGGCACATGGGCCGCTTGGTGCATCCCTCGGTGCATGGCATGCAACCTGTGTCGGCCAGCGACACCACGGCGCCGGGCAAGGCGCACACATATGAGGGCAGGCAACCCTACGTTGCAGCCCGCGCGCTTTCGATCGAGGAAATTCCGCGCCTGATTGGCGATTACGTCGCGGCGGCGCGTAACGCGATCGACGCCGGCTTCGATGGCGTGCAACTTCACGGCGCCAACGGCTATCTCATCGATCAATTTCTGCGCGATGGCACCAACAAGCGCAGCGACGCCTACGGAGGCTCGGTCGCAAACCGTCTACGGCTGCTGCTCGAGGTGGTCGCGGCGTTGGGCGATGCAGTTGGCATGGATCGTACCGCGGTGCGCCTCTCTCCCAACGGCGAATCGCAGGGCGTCGATGACAGCAATCAGTCCGCATTGTTTCCAGCTGCCGCCTCGGCGTTGGATGCAATGGACGTTGCATTTCTCGAGTTGCGGGAGCCTGGTCCGAACGGGACATTCGGGAAGTCGGATCGACCGCCGGTGGCCCCTCTTATCCGTAAGGCATTCAAAGGAGTCTTGGTGCTCAATTCGGATTTCGACTTCGCGCGCGGGAAAGCGGCCGTCGCCGCAGGTGCTGCGGATGCCATCACCTTCGGGCGAAAATTCTTGGCCAATCCCGATCTTCCTGATCGCTTCGCAAAGGCTATCCCGCTGAACACCGACGATCAGAAAACCTGGTATTCGCAGGGCGCCGAGGGCTATGTCACCTACCCCGCGGCCGTTGAAGGATGAACCATGCGCAGCGCCGGCTTCTGGCAGGAGACTATGACTGCATCATCATAGGGGCCGGAACGGCGGGCTGTATTTTGGCCAATCGACTCTCGGCCGATCCTAAGCGGCGGGTATTGCTTCTCGAGGCCGGCGGCCTCGACAATTGGATTTGGTACCACGTTCCAGCCGGTTATTTGTTCACGATTGGCAATCCACGATCGGATTGGATGTTCAGGACAGAGCAGGAGGCCGGTCTCAACGGACGATCCCTCGCCTATCCGCGCGGCAAAGTGATTGGAGGCTCTTCGGCGATCAATGCCATGATCAGCATGCGCGGCCAGGCCGCCGACTATGACGGATGGCTATCGCTCGGATTGGATGGTTGGGGATGGAGGGACGTGCTGCCGGCCTTCAGAAGTCTGGAAGACCATTTCCTCGGTGAGAGCGAGCACCACGGGACCGGCGGCGGATTTCGCGTCGAAGCACCGCGCGTCTCATGGCGAGTGCTCGATGCTGTGCGGGACGCGGCCGTTCAGCTCGGCATTCCGCAGGTCGAGGACTTCAATTGCGGCGATAACGAAGGCGTTTGTTATTTTCATGTCAACCAAAAGCGCGGCCGACGCTGGTCAGCGGCACGGGGGTTTTTAAAACCTGCTCTGGCTCGCAGCAACTTGCGCCTCGAAACGAATGTGATGGTCGAGCGGGTAATCATCGAAAACGAACGCGCCCGCGGTGTGCATTTTTTGCGTAACGGCGAGACTTGCGAAGCCCGCACGGCCGGAGAAATCATTTTGTCGGCGGGCGCAATCGGTTCGCCGCAAATACTCAGCCTATCAGGAATCGGCAGGCACGATTGGCTTGCTCCGCTTGGAATCAAGACGCTCATACACCGGCGGGGCGTGGGTTCGAATCTTCAAGATCACTTGCAACAGCGCGCGATCTACAAAGTCAGCAATGTGAAGACTCTGAACGAAACATACCATTCAAGGCTCGGACGAACCTGGATGGGGCTCGACTACCTGCTGCGCCGACGCGGACCCTTGACCATGGCCCCCTCGCAACTCGGCATTTTCATGCGCTCGGACCCGACGCGGAGCCGAGCGAATATCGAGTTTCATGTGCAACCTTTGTCGCTCGATAAATTCGGGGATCCTCTGCACCGCTATCCGGCAATCACGTTGAGTGCGTGCAATCTACAGCCCAGCTCTCGGGGCACCGTTCGCCCGCGTTCCGCAGATCCGTTCGCGCCGCCGATGATCGCTCCGAATTATTTGGCGACCCGTGAGGACCGTGCGGTGGCAGCCGATGCGATCCGGTGCACGCGCCGCATCATGGAACAACCGGCTCTCAAGGCCTACGC
>JAQGOD010000454.1 GCA_028293775.1 Gammaproteobacteria bacterium | reverse complement strand
GGTGTTGTACCACCCGTCGCTCAAGGATGCCGAAGGACTGATCACGCCGGGATTGTCGAAGAGCAAATAGCCCTTCATGACATTTGGCCCTTTGACGTGTAGAACCCCGCCATCCGCCACGCCGGGCACCGGCTCGAGTTCATGCTGCATTCCGGGAACGAGCTGGCCCACGCTGCCGCTGCGACAAGCCATGGGCACATTCACCGCAACAACCGGCGCACATTCGGTGACACCGTATCCTTCCAGAACCCGGATGCCGAACTTGTCGATCCATAAATTCCGCACGTCGTCGGAAAGCTTTTCCGCGCCCGCAACCACGTAGCGCAATCGCCCGAAGTCGTAGGGGTGCGCATATTTTCCGTAGTTCGCTAGGAACGTCGAGGTGCCGAACAGCACGGTGCAATTCCGGTCGTACACCAATTCCGGGATCACGCGGTAGTGCAGCGGCGATGGATAGAGGAATACCTTTGACCCGGACACCAACGGCATGATCGCCCCGCAGGTGAGCCCGAAGGAATGAAACACGGGCAGTGCGATCATGAACTTGTCCAGCGGCGTGAAGTCGGCGAGCGCGCGGATTTGCGCCACGTTCGACAGTATCGAGGCATGCGAGTGCACGACACCCTTGGGTTTTCCCTCGGAGCCCGAGGTAAATAGCACGATGGCCGGATCTTCTGGAACTTGCGCTACGCTTGCGGAATGCGGAAACATCTGGTGCCAGAGCACCCAGAGCTTGTCCGTCAATCCGAAGCGCGCTTTGAGATCTTCCAAATAGTGAATGCGCACGCCGCTAAGCTGCTCTAGAACCGGCATCAAGCGCGCTTTTTCCACGAACACTCTCGATGCCACGATGTTTCGAATGCATGCAGCGGCGCAAGCGGCGCGCAAGCCGTCGGCGCCGGCCGTATAGTTCAACATGGCCGGTACGCGCTTGGTGGCCGACAACGCCAGAATGAGCGCCAGCGTCGGCGCTGCATTTGGCGTCATGACGCCGACGATTTCCCCCGCAGTCGTCAGACTTTGGGTGAGCCGCGCAAGTCCCAGCGACATTCTGAGCAGCGAACCATACGATTCTTCTTCCATCCGAATGTCTTCCACTAAGCGATAGTGCGAGCCGAATGTTGTTTTGGCATCGAGAAAGGCTTCGAATAATGTCCGCTTCGGCCGTGTCGCCACGAGCATATCGAGCAGGATGCGGCGCATGAGCTCGCCCGCGCGCCGTCTGCGCAATTTGGCCGAAGCCAACTTGGGCATCGAAATCAGCCGCCGCGGTTGGATGGCGATGTTGATTCTTGGCAGCAGCTTGCGCGGATAAATCCCGGCGAGACGGCCAAAATAACTGTGCCCGGCACCTTCGATGTGAATCGGTACTACCGTGGCGCCGGTGCGCGCCGCCACGAACCCCGCACCGTCATATACCTTCATGAGAGAGCCGGTAATCGTCAGCCGTCCCTCTGGAAAGATCACCACGGGCGTACCCGTTTCGACCAGGCGGATGGTCAGCTTTATTGCCAGAGGGCTCGTTGAGTCCACGACCAAGTGCGGCACGAAACGCAGCAACCAGCGCACCAACAGGCTTCGTGTGATTTGCGTATGGACGACGAAAGTCGCGGCGACGGGAAGAAACACGGCGAGCAGCAGCCCGTCGAGCAGCGACTCGTGATTGGCGACGATCAGCGTGCGCTCGTTGGAGAAGACATCCCGATCGCCGCTGACCTGAACGCGGAATAACAAGCGCAGCAGCACGCGCAACAGCGATTTTCTAAAGCCTGACCTGGTTTGGCGGTGGGCGGTGTGCAAGTCGGTGAACCTAATGCATGGTATGTCGAAACGCCCGCAAATGTGTGATGCGGTATGCGTTGCTGGCCCTAAGGTTCCGATTCCCCCGTCATCGCCACGAACGTGGCAGCCCCGTCTCTCACGACACGAACCAATAATGGCGCTTGGGGTGTGGGGGTGGCGACGCCGGTGATGTCGCGTACATCGACGAGTTGCTTGGTGCCGACATGCGTGATCAGATCGCCTACCCGAAGGCCCGCGACCGCCCCCGGGCCGGCGGGTCGCAGCTGAGTCACGATCACTCCGCTCGGTTCGTCGTTGGCCTTGATGGCTTTGCGGATATCTTCGGTGGTGTTGGCGACACCCAAGCGAAGCGACGGGACCCAGCTGTCCTGATCACCGCTCAGGGCCGGATCGGACGGTGGATCGGGCAGGCGGGCAATTTTCAGCGCCACGGATTCCTGTTTGCCGGCGCGCAGTCTCGTCATCGTAACGAGCGAGTTGGGCGCCAGACGCGCGGTCACCTTGCTCAAGGTTTTGAGATTGACGTGGCTGGATCCTATGGCCAGCAACACATCGCCCGGAGTGAACGCGCCCGCCGAGGGACCGGCTGAATCCACAGTGGTAATCAGTGCGCCCGCAGGCCTCTTCATACCCAAAGCCTTGGCTAACTGAGGCGTCACTTCTTGGGCCGACAGCCCCAAATAGCCGCGCTCCACATGCCCTTTGGATTCCAGTTGGCCGATCACCGACGATACGGTTTCAGCAGGTATGGCGAAGCCCAATCCCACCGAGCCGCCGCTGGGGGAAAAAATCGCCGACGTGACGCCGACCACCGCGCCGTCGGGCGTCATCAGAGGGCCCCCGGAATTGCCGTGATTGATCGCAGCGTCGGTCTGCAGGAAGTCGATGTACGGATCTTCCTCGAGATTGCGAGCTCGCGCGGAGATGATGCCGGCGCTCACCGATTGCCCCAGCCCGAAAGGATTGCCGATCGCAATGACCGGATCGCCGACGGACACGGATTGCGAGGATCCCAAATGCAGCGCCGGCAAATTGACCAGCGCCACTTTCAGCAAGGCAATATCCGTGACGGCGTCAGCCCCTAATATTTTCGCTGGTATGTCACGTCCGTCCGGCATGCGCACGTGCACCTTCAGGGCCCCGTTAATCACATGTCGGTTGGTCACGATGAGCCCGTCGGGTCGAATCACAAAGCCCGATCCGAGCGCTCCTGCGGGCCGTTGATTTTCCGGGTCGCCGAGGCTCCCGGTCAGCAACCGGCGGATCACGGCGCCGATGTCATTGGTATTGTCTGCCGATGCCCGTTCGGCAGCGCGCTGGCCGGCGCTGACGTGTTTTTCTTCGACGACGATGGTGACCACGCTCGGAGCCACGCGTCGAACCAGACCGGCGTAGCCGGCGCTGGTGGCATCGGCGCTCGAGCAAGTCAGCGGCAAGCCCATCCCTAAAACAGAAACCCAGGTCAACAATAGAAGCCTCATTGGGCGGCCCTCTTCGGTTTTTTTTCCTTCACCGGCTTTACGCCGTCTTTAGCGAGGAACGTTTCGAGAACCTGCAGATACTTGTCGGGTTCTTCGTAAGCAGGGAGATGACCGCTCTTCTCGAAGAAGATGATTTGTGCGCCGGGTATGGCATGCGCCATTCGCCACGCCGTGAGCGGCGCGACATTCATGTCATAGCGGCCGTTGATGACCAGGGTCGGAAATCGAAAACCGGCAAGCTTCGGCGTCAGATCGATATCCTGGGTGGCGCGTTGAACCGCTGCTCCGACTCCGGGCACGAATCCAAGATCGCCCATCTGCGCCAAATAGGCGTCGCGCAGCTCGGGCGAATAGAACATCATCCGCATATGGTTGACTAACCCGGCCCGAGCGGCGGCCTCGGCATCCGCAGACAGAGCCTTGCCTTCCCGCTCGCCTTCTTCCTCGCGATCCGGGAAAACCTGCGGCAGCAAATGCACCAAGCTCTTCCGGGAAGGCGAGATGGAGTCGGACAGGATGAGCCGCGAGACATGCTCGGGGTGCGCCGCCGCGTAAGCCATCGCGATCATTCCGCCGTAAGAGTCACCCAGGACCGCGACACGGTCGAAATTAAGCGCGTTGCGGATGGCGTCGAGGTCCGCGACCTGCGCCGCCATGCTTTGAGGGGCATTGGGTTGCACATGCTTGGACTCGCCGGTGCCCCGTTGATCGTACAAAACGACCAGCCGATGCGCGGCGACACGCTGCCATAAATCATTCTGCATCATGTACGCGTGAGAGAGGCCGGGGCCGCCGTTGACTGTGATCAGGGGAATTTCCTTACCGGGCGCGCCGAGAATTTCGTAGCCAAGATCCACCTCAGCGGTATGCACCGATCCAGCGCGGCGCAGCATTTGAGCGCAAATCACCGATGGCGCCATCATCGCCATGGCCAGCAAAAGCGGCGCTGCGTAACGAAGCGGAGCAGCGGTGCCGGCTGCAATTAAAGATGGGTTCATGACGCACCGGTTCCCGCGGTTCCGCATGTTTGGTTTAGACATGCCGATAGATTAGCTGCTAGGCGAGCGCCGGTGGGGCAAAAAAGGCCCCTAGTCCCTGAACCGGCGGCCGTAATCCGCTGTCTCAATGCACCATGCCTGTACAAGAGTGGATTAAAAAGGGTCGAGAACTCGGCGCCAGCGATCTTCATATGGAAGCCGACGCCGCTCCGGTCGCCCGGATCAGAGGGCAGCTCTCGGTTATCGGTCCGCCCGTTGCGGGAGCGCAAATGGTGGAGTCCGCACGCCGGCTGCTGGGTAACGACGGTTGGGCTCAATTTCTGACGAGAGGCTCTGCCGATCTTTCGCGGACCTTGGCGGGCGTGAGGTGCCGCATCAATATTTTTCAGACGCTGCGCGGCGTCGCCATGGCAGTACGCCTGTTAAGTTCGTTTCAAAATAATCTTCGCGCCTGCAACTTGCATCCGGATCTCAAGAAACTCACCGAGGCAACGACAGGTCTCGTCGTGTTATCGGGGCCTACGGGAAGCGGAAAATCCACCACGCTGGCTGCGCTCGTCGAAGAAATCAATGCCGCGAGCGCGCGCAACATCATTGCGATCGAAAGCCCCATCGAGTACCTCTTCACCAATCGACGATCTTTTATT
>JAQGOD010000518.1 GCA_028293775.1 Gammaproteobacteria bacterium | reverse complement strand
TATCGCCTCGAGGAGCTTCAACCGCTGGGACGCGTGACCATGCGAGTACGCAAGGTCAACTGGAAGAATGTCACCGACAATTATTCAGACGCCTTGCACATCGCTGTGGCGCACCCCGGGTTGTCGCGTCTATTCGGCCGGAGCTATGGCGTCGAGGCTCAGCCCTGGGTGGACAAAATGTGGGGCGATCTGCGTGACACCCCTTCCTCGCAGGTGTCGGAGCGCCTGTACCAATCCCTGCTGCCGAGGGCTCCGCATTTGCCCGACGATAAGCAGCGATCATGGACCTATTTCAAGTTGTGGCCGAACGTTGCCTTCGACCTGTATCCGGACCAGGTCGACTTCATGCAGATGATTCCGCTATCCCCCACCGAAACCTTGATTCGCGAGATTGCCTATGCGCATCCCGATGATCGGCGCGAAATGCGCGCGGCGCGTTACCTGAACTGGCGCATCAATCGCAGCGTCAGTTTGGAAGATAAGGCTCTGATCGAAAGGGTCCAGGCCGGGACGGGCTCGCGCAGCTACAGTCCGGGACCGCTGGGAAACAATGAAGTATCGTTGCGCAGCTTTGGCCGCCGCATGCGCGAATTGATTCCCGAGAGCCGGCTGCAGCGCGCGCCCGCCGCCGGCTGGAGCACGGTTTGCGATGAGCACGGCGAGCACGGTGGCTGACTCGATCCGCGACGCGGTGATCGTCGGCGGCGGCCACAATGGGCTGGTATGTGCCGCGTACTTGGCGGCGGCCGGGCTCAAGGTGACTGTCCTGGAGCGGCGCGGCGTGGTCGGCGGGGCCGCGGTGACGGAGGAATTTCATCCGGGATTCAGGAATTCCGTCGCGGCTTACACGGTGTCGCTGCTCAATCCCAAAATCATTCGAGACCTGGATTTGCCGCGCCACGGCTTGCGCATCGTGGAGCGCAGGCTGGCGAACTTTCTGCCCCTGGATGAGAGCACTTATCTTAAAGTTGGCGCAGGCCTTACCGCGAATGAAGTGGCGAAGTTTTCCGCGCGCGATGCGGCGCGTTTGGATGACTACGCCAAGCGGCTGGACGTGATCGCCGATGTGCTGCGCGATCTGGTATTGGAGACGCCCCCCAATGTAACCGCCGGTAGCTGGCTCGAGGCATTGCCTGAACTGCTGCGCAGCGCGAGCTTGGGAAAGCGGATCGCAAAGCTCGACCTGCCGATGCGGCGCGAGCTGCTGGATTTGTTCGTGAAGTCAGCCGGAGATTATCTGGACTCGTGGTTCGACAGCGCGCCGATCAAGGCCGCCTATGGGTTCGACGGCATCGTCGGCAACTATGCGAGCCCCTATGCTTCCGGGTCTGCCTACGTGCTGTTGCATCATGTATTCGGCGAGGTCAACGGCAAGAAAGGGGCGTGGGGCCACGCGATCGGCGGCATGGGCGCCATCACCCAGGCGATGGCGCGCGCTGCGGCGGAGCGCGGCGTGGAAATTCGCACCGCGAGTCCCGTGCGGGAAGTCCTGGTCGAATCCGGCCGCGCGGTTGGCGTGGTTACCGAGAGAGGCGAATCCATCAGGGCGCGCAGCGTCATATCGAATTTGAATCCGAAATTGCTCTACGGTTCTCTCATCGACGCTTCGGTGTTGCCGCAAGATTTTCGCGAGCGCATCAAGCGCTGGCGCTGCGGTTCCGGAACCTTTCGCATGAATGTCGCTCTCGCGGAGTTGCCCGATTTCAAGGCGCTACCGGGACGCGCAGCCGCGGATCATCATACGGCCGGCATTATTATGGCGCCGAGTCTCGCCTATATGGATCAAGCTTATCTCGACGCCAAAGCCGGCGGCTGGTCCAAGCGGCCCATCGTTGAGATGCTCATACCCTCAACCCTTGATGACAGCCTTGCGCCGAAAGGCCGGCACGTTGCGAGCCTGTTTTGCCAGCACGTTGCGCCGGTATTGCCCAACGAAGCCTCCTGGGACACGCACCGTGAAGCAGTGGCCGACCTGATGATCGACCTGGTCAATACCCATGCGCCGAATTTCAAAGCCTCGGTACTGGGGCGCCAGATCATGAGTCCGCTCGATCTGGAGCGCACCTTCGGGCTCATCGGCGGCGACATCTTCCATGGCGCGTTGAGCTTGGACCAGCTGTTCTCGGCGCGGCCCATGTTGGGGCACGCCGATTACCGAGGCCCATTGAAGGGCTTGTACATGTGCGGATCGGGCACGCACCCCGGCGGCGGGGTGACCGGTGCGCCCGGCCACAACGCGGCGCGCGAAATCATCGCGGATTTTCGCCGCGGACGGTTGAAGGCCGCGCGCCCGCACCGAGCGTAACCTCAGCATTATTTCTTGGAGGGGTCCGGGTACTGAAACGGATCGGTCACGGCCGGTTGCGTGGGAAGGATCTTGCGAGGCAGCGGCTTATCGGTGTTCGCGGCAGCCAGGAGCACCGTCGCCAGCACCACCGCGGCTTGCCGCAAATCCTGGGGCCGCAGATGATCGAACGTATCCAGGTCAGTGTGGTGAACCCGAGTCTCGTAGTCCAAAGGATCTTGGATGAACTGAAAGGCGGGCAAGCCGAGACGGCTCAAGAACACATGATCGGTGCCGCCGGTGGGTTCCGCCACCACGGTGCTCGCGCCAAGGCTTGCGAATGGAGATAGCCACTCGCGAAAGATCGGGACCACCGCAAAATTCCCCTCGGTGTAAATGCCGCGGATCTTGCCCGAACCGTTGTCGATGTTGAAATAACCCGCGAGGTCGGCGAAACCGGGCAAAGTCTGCACCGGATACCAATCGGTCGAGAAATAAGGCGGCAGATCGGCTTCGCTGGGATCCGTGGGCAAGGGGCGATGAGCGAGATGGCTCTCGACATAGGCACTCGACCCCAGCAGGCCTTCTTCTTCGCCGGACCAGAGGGCAAATCGAATGGTGCGCTTGGGCCGCACGCCGGTGCTGGCCAGGATGCGCGCCGCCTCCATCACCACTGCACTGCCCGCACCGTTGTCGGCCGCGCCATCCCCGGCCACCCAGCTGTCCAGGTGCGCACCGGCCATGACATAGCCCGCGCGCGCGTCATCGCCCGGAATATCGGCGAAAATATTGTAGGCGTTGTGATCCGCGTCTTCGAAATGCACGCGGCTTTCAATTTCGAGCCGCACCTCGCCGCGCTTCGCCAGACGCGCGAGTTTGCGATAGTCTTCGGCCGCTACTTCCACGGCCGGCAGCTTTGCGGTCTTGCCAACCTGGTATGCATAACCTTCGCCGTGCACCAATCTGCCGTCGCTGCGCGACATCTGTACCAACGCAACTGCGCCTTCTTGCGCCAAGAACGCGTCCAAGTTAGGCCGGAAGCGGAATCGCTCCACGCGTTTTTGCCGCTGAGCGGGATCGAAGGTCGGCTGCTCGTATTTATCAAGCTTGGCAATGTCAGGTTCGGTGAGCCGTTGGAAGGGTACTTCTCCATCGTCTTTCGGCGGTGCCGGCCAGGTCACCAATACGATCTTGCCGGCCAATTTTCCCTTCCACTCGGCAAAGTCCTTTTCGCTGATCATGGGAGCGACGATGACGGGCGCGGACACGACGCCGTCGGTTGCCGGCGTCCATGCGATGGGAATGGCGCGAAGTTCCAACGGCCGCGGCGCAATCATTCGCACATGCGATGATTCGATCCACCAGCCTCGGCCGAAATCGAAAGCTTCGGCCTTGACGTTTTTCAAGCCCCAACCCTTGAACCTGTCCTGCGTCCAGCGTTCGGCTTTGCGCATCGCGGGAGAGTTGGTCATACGCCCGCCTATTTGATCCGCCAAATACGCGGCGGTGTCGATGACTTCGCTGTGATTGAAGCCAGCATCCGAAATGCGGTTGATCGTAACCGCCTCGGTCGGGAAAGTTGATTTCGGAGTGGCTGTTGCTGCCAACGAGGACGCGCTAAGGAGGAAACATACGCCGGAAACACCCCATTTTGTCAGCACCATTCACCCCCGTAAATTAGCGGCGCATCGTACCAACCTATGCCGGCGGTACCAAGACCCCCTCAACCCTCTTCCCAGTTGAACCGCCAGATGGCGATCAGCGCGAACAACGCGGA
>JAQGOD010000448.1 GCA_028293775.1 Gammaproteobacteria bacterium | reverse complement strand
GCAAAGCCGCTGAACAGCCAAGGGACTCCGATAGCCACCAGAATGGCTAGGATAGTCAACAACCACAAATCATCCAGCAAATGAATCCGCGGATTCTGCCAGAGGTCGCGCGTTGTCAACTGAGGATTGTCGATATCCGGTCGCATCAGAGCTCCGCGCTATTTTGGAGCGGGTTGTGTTCCGGCGATCGCACCGTTTTCGGAGGTGCTGCCGAAATTATTGTTGTCTAGAACCGGCTGCGAAATCACCTTTTGTCCATTGGGTGGCTGGAAGTTTTCTACATGCAGCGCAAACGCGTGGGCGCGCAAGACTTGATTGTGACGCAGATTCGGCGAGTCGCCGATCACATCGATGCCATTGAATTTGGGTTCTATGATCGTGTTATCAACTGCGGTGCTGGCGTTGTGTGGGTCGCCGAGCACAAAGGCGATCCCGTAGCCGCAATTGTGCAGCCGATTGCCGCGAATCAGGATATTGGATGATCCACGCAGCATGATTCCATAGGCCGTAAGACCCTCCAATTCGTTGTCCTCGATGATTGCGCCGCGGCCGTTTTCGCTGACGATGCCCATCGACGCGCCACCGTTGATGTGGTTGCCTCGAATAGTCGCACCCCCACCCACTACATGAATGGCCGATTCGTGGGCATTGGTGAAATCGTTTCGCTCGACCAGCACCGGAACGTTGCCGGCTACGATGCCATTCCCAACCTCGGTGAACTTGTTGTCTCGGATTGCGATGGCTTCGTCTTGCGAATCGGGCGCACCGCGTACAGCCCAAAGACCGGCTTCCTTATTCTCTATAAACTCATTGTTTGCGACGACGGAATTGCGGTGCGAGGCTCCGAAGCGCACCCCCAAGCGATCCTTGATGAATCTGTTTCGCTCCAAAAGCGTGTCGCTCGCATTGTCGGCGACTTCCACACCGACATCGCACTGCTGAATGACCGAGGCGGAGAGCCGAAAATGCACTGCGCGCACCAACACCGCAATCGCCGGGCAATTTTGGATCGTGATTTCTTCGATGGAGATATTAGAGCCTGCAATATCCAGCACCGGTCCTTCACTGAGGGCCTGTGCATCGATTTGAGCGCCCGATGCTTGCCCCACGAGGCGCACTTCATGGGAATTCACGAACGCCGGCAATGCCGTCTCGAGTTTGATGGTGGGGACCTCGATAGAAATATCGGTGGGGCCCGTTGCACCGGCGACTAGGAATAAGGCTTCGCGCAAGGTGCCGGGGCCGCGATCGCCTGCATTCGTCACGTGGACCGTTACGGTTTTCTCCGTTGCGGCCGCGGGCCGAGTGTGCCGCTGCGACTCGTACCAAGCGGCGACGGCAACTATCGCTCCGAGCATCAGAAAAACCACGACCGCCAGTATCGAGCGACCCTTCATGGCCATTGTCACGATCCCCGATTTATTCGTTCTAGGACAAACACGGCATGCCAAGAACGCTTGACTGCGCGACGGCCAAATAGGGCGTCGATCGGCAAGGACAGGGCGGTGGCGAGAAACAGCAAGCTCAATCCGGCGCCTCTTGGCAATTTGCGCAAGTATGGCACGAGCTGCTGTCTGAAAGGCGCAGGATCAACGCCCGTCAAGGCACGAACTTTCAGGCCGCAATCGCGGATCATGTCGAGATATACGTCGCGATCGCGCGCAGTGAATACGGTCGAATTGCAACGGCTCACTGTTGCCGCGGGCGCCGCTTCGAGCAGGATCATCCGGCCTCCCGGCGCGAGATGTGCAACCATGGCCGACAGCGCCGCACGAAACAAGGCAGGATCCAGGATATGCTGAAGAACCGTAACTCCCAGAACAACATCAAACTGCTCCTGCAGATCGAGTTGAGCGAGGTCCGCCACCGCAAAACGACAGTGCTCCGCGACGCCTTGCGCATCGGCGCGACGACGCGCCTGAGCTATCATGGTGGGACTCAAGTCGACACCCAGAACCCGGGCACCCCGCGCGGCAAGGAATCGGCTCCACCGCCCGATGCCGCACCCGACATCGAGTACGCGGGTTCCTTTCTTCACTTTCAGCCAAGGCTCGAGCGCCAGACGTTGCTCCCAGTCAATCGCCCGATTGTAAAATTCCGGCATGCCGTATGCACAGACGGCGGCAAGTCCGTCGCGCTCGCCGGCGAATCGCCGCGCGCGATCCTCCCAATATAGGGGCGGGCTATATTGCTGCGGGGCAGGCACGCCTCGGACCGTCATCACAGCAGGCCCATTTTTTCCGCCTCGACGCCGCGGTCGGGTCGCCTTTCATAGTGGTCGTGATAAACGCGCCGTCCAAAAAGCCTGAGCGCAAAATAATTCGCGAATCCCAATGTCATCGGCACGATGTGGACGATGGCATAGCACAGATAGATCGGAACTATCGGTGCCGCGTACGACCGCTCCACCTTCGGCACGACCGTAAGCAGTGCAATCACGCCGAGCGCAAGATAGCTGCTGATCGCCGCGGTAAAGTATTCTGGATTCAATAAATCTTGCTGGGGCACGATATTGTCGAGCAGCAACGCATCGAGGCCACTGAACAGGCTCAGCACCAGCACGACCGCGCTCACCACCTTGATCAGGTGCATCGCCAGGGAGAGCCCGCCAACGTAGATCATGTAATGATAAAAAGCGAAAGGCGAGCGGCGGCTGACGCGGAACACTTCGGAAAAGCGCTCGACATAGACTCGAAGTAGGCCGTGATACCAGCCAACGCGCTGCGAGAACCAGCGTGCCAGCGTGCGAGGACCTTCCGTGCTCACCACCAAGCGGCCGTCGTAATAGATCCGTTCGCCCTGGCCGAGCAAAATCAGAGCATTCTCGAGATCCTCTGCATAAACCGACAGCGAATGTTCATTGAGCACACGCATCAAAGCACTGCGGCGATAAAGGGATACGCAACCTGATGTGATGCTGAAATCCGCCAGGCTTCGCCGGCCGACGCAGAATGCCAACGCATATTCGAAGGACTGAAACCGCGCGAGAAATCCGTCCGGCTCGATCATGATGCGCGGACAAGCCGCGGCGGCGTCGGACTGCTGGAAGTCGCTGACAAAGTGATTCAGGTCTATGAAACTGCCTTCGTCCGTTCCGCGTATGCGAATATCCGGATCGATCACCAGGATAGTTTCGATGTGATTGGGAATGCGCTCCAGCAGACGGCGGATGGCGCCGGGCTTTCGCCTGTTTACGCCATCGTCGAAACAGCGCCATCCCGCTTGAGTCAACCGCAGCACGGTATTGTCCGTCGATCCATCGCTGATCAGCCACACGCGGTCCCGGTAGGGCGCGAATGCCTCGATGAATTGCTCGATGTAATCTTCTAGATTGAAGACCGACGCAATAATGGCGTACGGCGACGCCGGTACCACCAACCGCGAATCCGCCGGCGCAATCACGTCCAGATCGATTGAGACATCCTTCCCTTGCTCGCTTCCGGCAGCCCCGGGGGTTCCTGCTGTGACGCGCCGGCGCATGTACAAACGCAAAGCAAAATCCAACGCGTCTGTGTATACGATTAGATTGGCCACCGCGAAGATTAGAATCGAGAACCCGATTGCCCGCGCGTTAACCACGGAGAGTGCAATCCAGCCCGCCAGCAATCCACAAACGGCGAGCGGCGCCAGCACCGCCCATCTTCGTCGGGCTGTCATACCGCGGCCTCCACGGCGCGGGCGGTCTCTGGTT
>JAQGOD010000445.1 GCA_028293775.1 Gammaproteobacteria bacterium | reverse complement strand
GGCGCGCGCCGGTTCCGAGCAGCACGAGTTCCGGCTCGAGCCCGAGGATGCGAGAGACGTCAAGGGCGATCAAATCGTCGAGATTTTGAATGTTCGGCTCGGCAATCACCGTTGATGCGTTGATGATCACAGCGCCACGATAGATATTTTCATTCACCTTGAGTTCACCCGCTCCATAGCCGCGGATGATATTGATGCCTGCGCTCGAGTCCTGGGTGAATCGCATGCCTTTAAGATACTCAAAATCTTGCCGGAGCGTTCGTGGCCAGCCAATATTTTCGTTTCCTCGCGAGCGGTGCAGAAGAGCCCCGCCGTTCCGTGTTCCTCGAGCGATTGGCGGCGCGCGCCGATGTCGTGCGGCGCTCGAGCGACTGGCGCGCCGATGCATTCCGGCTGATCGCACCCCATGCTGTCTTTGCGCCCGCGGTTGCCTCGGCAGCGCTGTTCGCCGATTGTGGGGCCGTGGAGGGTGCGTGGGTTTGCATCGCAACGCCCGTCAATTATGTGGCCGAGATGAGCAGCGTGCGCTTGTCGCAAGACGGTATCCTAGCGCTGGCGCCGCGCACCGCCGAGGCGCTGGCGGCGGATTTCAATCGGATCTGGAAAGGCTCTGGAGTGCGGATGGCGCCCGGCGCAGCGGCTCCCGGCGCAACGGTTCAGCTTTATTGTATTTTTGATGAGATCCAAAATGTCACGACACGCGATCCCCAGGAGGTGCTGGGCCGGAACATTGAAGAATATCTGCCTTCCGGCACCGACGCGCCGCGCTTGCGGCAATTGATGAGCGAAATCGAGATGTGGTTGTTCGAGCAGGCGGGGAATCGCGCGGATCTATCGCGCATCAACGCGTTCTGGCTTTGGGGAGGAGGGATGTTGCTCGAATCGCTGCCGAGCGTACCGGGTTGGTTTGCCGGCGATGACCTGTATTTCAGCGCCCTCACTCGTCGCTCCCCCACAATCGAGAAATCGGGCAGCGGCGTCATCGTCACGTCCAAAATGCCCGAGAGTGCAGGATGGGGTGAGATCGAATCGCGTTGGCTCAAAAACGCGGTCGCACAGCTGCGCTCCCGGCGCATATCGCGGCTCGATGTGTCGGGCGGCGAGCATTGCATCACCTTGAGCGCGCGTTTAATTCCCCGCTTCTGGCGCAGGCGCAAGCCGTGGTGGGAGTCCTTCGCGTGAAGTGCGTAGAGATTCGACGCCGGCTACCTGAGGGGACGCTGGATTTGGTGACCCATTTGCATCCGGTGTTGCGGCGCGTGTATGCCGCCCGCGGCATTGAAAATGCCTCCGACTTGAACTTGTCCTTGGACCAGTTGCTACCGATCGGATCACTCGAGGGGCTGGAGGCGGGGACGCGGCTGCTGGCGGCGCATCGCGCGGCCGGCCGTGTGCTGGTCATCGGCGATTTCGACGCCGACGGTGCGACCAGCACGGCGGTGGTGGTGCGGGCACTGCGCGCCATGCATTTCGCTCATGTCGATTTCCTGGTGCCGAATCGATTTCAATTCGGCTACGGGTTGACGCCGGAAATCGTCGCGCTTGCCGCCTCTCGCTCGCCGTCGCTCATCGTTACGGTCGACAACGGCGTGTCGAGCGTGGCGGGGGTCGAGGCGGCGCGCCAGATCGGCATTCCGGTCTTGGTGACCGACCATCATTTGCCCGGGGCTGTTTTGCCGCGAGCTGAGGTGATCATCAATCCAAACTTGCCCGGCAGCCGATTTGCGAGCCCTGCTCTGGCCGGCGTCGGCGTCGCGTTCTATTTGGTGGCTGCCCTGGCACGGGCGCTGGGCGAGGAGGGGTTCCGAGCGGCGGAGTTGCTGGACTTGGTGGCGCTCGGAACGGTGGCGGATATGGTGCCGCTGGATCGCAACAATCGGATATTGGTGGCGCAGGGCATCAAGCGTATCCGTGCCGGACGCTGCGTGGCCGGCATTCGTGCCCTGATCGAAACAGCTGGGCGGGACCTTCAGCAGCTTTCGGCGGCCGATCTGGGCTTTGCGGTGGCGCCGCGTTTGAATGCCGCCGGACGCCTCACCGACATGAGCGTCGGCATTGCCTGCTTGTTGACGGACGAACCGGAGGAAGCTCAGCGTTTGGCCGGTATGCTCGCAAAACTCAATGAGGAGCGACGCGAGATCGAGCACCGGATGCAGCTCGAGGCGGTGGAACTGACTGACGCCATTGGGCAAGGCGAGCTGCACGAATCGCTCGGAATTTGCCTGTTCGATGAAAGCTGGCATCAGGGCGTCGTGGGCTTGGTCGCCGGCAGGATCAAGGACCGATTGCATCGCCCGGTAATCGCCTTTGCGCGCGCCGCGGATGGCTCGCTGCGCGGCTCGGCCCGCTCGGTGGCCGGCGTGCATATTCGAGACGCGCTCGATAGCATCGCCGCGCGCAGCCCGTCGCTCATTGATAAATTCGGCGGGCACGCCATGGCCGCAGGCTTGAGCTTAAGAGAGGAGAACCTACCCGACTTCAGAATCGCGTTTGCGTCCGAGATCGCAGCGCGTATCGACCGGGAATCGCTCTCGGGGGTGATCTACTCGGATGGTGCTTTGAGCGCCAACGAGCTATGCATCGACACGGCGCAAGCACTGCGCGGTGCGGGGCCTTGGGGCCAAGGTTTTCCCGAGCCGGTGTTCGATGGGGAGTTCAACGTCCTCGATGTCAGAATCGTCGGCGGCAAGCATCTGAAGCTCAAGCTCCATGCACCTCGAGGCCAAAGCGAGCCCATCGACGCAATCGCTTTCGGGTATGTGGGCGGGCCGTCCGAGGATGCAAGCTTAGGCGGCGGAGCCACCATTCAATTAGCCTACCGCCTCGAGATCAATGAATACCGCGGCGTTGAACGAGTTCAGCTGAATTGCCAGCAGCTTAAAGCAGGATAGCAGTGTGCTAGGATTCGCGGCCATGGAAATCAACCAAATCAAACGATTCATCAAAGATCTCGAGGAACGCACCGATTCCTTGAGGAGGTATCTTTGATTACGACACCAAGCACGAGCGCCTTCAAGAAGTAACACGCGAGTTGGAGCAGCCCGGCATCTGGGATACGCCGGACCGCGCGCAGGAACTCGGTAAGGAGCGGGCGAAACTCGAACAAGTGGTCGAGAGCCTGGACCGCCTCAAAGGCAGCCTCACCGATGCGTCCGAGCTGATCGACCTCGCCGCAGAGGAGTCGGATACCTCGGCGGCTGCCGGCATCGAAGCTGACGTCAATCGATCCGCCGCCGAGGTCGAAAGGCTTGAGTTCCAGCGCATGTTTCCTGGAAAGATGGACTCGCACAACGCCTTTGTGGATATTCAAGCCGGGGCGGGCGGCACCGAGGCGCAGGACTGGGCCGCCATGCTGCTGCGTATGTACTTGAAGTGGGCCGACGCGCATGGCATCAAGCATGAAATCATCGATCAGAGCGACGGCGAAGTCGCGGGTATCAAGGGCGCGACCATCAATATGATCGGCGATTACGCCTACGGCTGGCTGCGCACCGAGACCGGGGTTCATCGGCTGGTCCGAAAATCACCGTTCGACTCGGGCAACCGGCGGCATACCTCTTTTGCATCCGTATTCGTGTCTCCGGAAGTGGACGATGACATCGATATCGAAATCAATCCGGCCGACCTGCGCACCGATGTGTACCGCTCGAGCGGCGCGGGCGGGCAGCACGTGAATAAGACCGAATCCGCGGTGCGCATAACGCATATGCCCAGCGGCATCGTGGTGGCCTGCCAGGGCGAGCGCAGCCAGCACAAGAACCGCTCGACCGCGATGAAGATGCTCAAGGCCAAGCTGTACGAACTGGAGTTCAACAAGCGCAACGCCGCCGCCAAAGTGCTGGAGGACGCGAAGTCGGATGTCAGTTGGGGCAACCAGATTCGAAGCTACGTGCTCGACCAGTCACGCATCAAGGATCTGCGCACCGGCGTCGAGATCGGCAACACGACCGCGGTCCTCGACGGAGCGCTGGATGAATTCATGCAAGCCAGCTTGAAACAGGGCCTGTAATCTAAACACCATGAGCGAGGACGATGAAAATCATTTGATCGGCGAGCGCAGGGCAAAGCTTGCGAAATTACGCGAGCGCGGCATCGCCTTCCCGAATGATTTCCGCCGCAACGCGCTGGCGGGAGACCTCACGAACGCGTACGGCGGCAAGTCCGCCGAGGCGCTCGATGCGAGTCCGGTACGGGTGATCGTCGCGGGCCGGATGCGCGCCAAACGTGTCATGGGCAAGGCGAGCTTTGCCAAGCTGGAGGACGGCACCGGCGCGATCCAGCTGTTCCTCCAGCAAAGCGCGCTTGGAGCGGCCTACGATGAGTTCAAGGGATGGGATGTCGGCGATGTGATCGGGGCCGAGGGGGTATTGTTTCGAACCAAGACCAACGAGCTGTCG
>JAQGOD010000517.1 GCA_028293775.1 Gammaproteobacteria bacterium | reverse complement strand
GGAGGTCAGCGCCGCCTACAGCGCTTTTAACTTGATCTTCTCCGACGGCGAACGGTTGGCGGTGTTTGAGAGCGTGAAAGGTGCTGGGCGTGAACTGGAGCCGGGGCTTTATGGGCTTTCCAATCATTTGCTCGATACGCCTTGGCCGAAGGTGCGGGCCGCCAAATCGCGGCTATCGGATGCGCTATCCGGATTGCAGAATACCGATGCCGCGCTCGCGCTATTGCGCGATGATGAGGTTGCACCCGATCATGAATTGCCCCGCACCGGGATGAGCTTGGAATGGGAACGCTTGCTATCGAGCGCCTTCATACGCTCGCCCGATTACGGCACCCGCTGCTCGACTCTGGTGCGCATTGATCAGCGGCGCCGCGCGTGGTTTGATGAGTGGACCTGGGATGCTCGGGGCCTGCCGGCCGGATCGGCGAATTTTAAGTTCGAGCTGGAGTGATCGCATGTTCAAGCGTGTGCTGCTTTGTTACGACGGCACCGAAGCGGGCCGCCGCGCCTTGCGCCGCGGTGCGGAGCTCGCGATACTGCTGAGCGCAAGAGTTTACGTCTTGTCCATTGTCCCTAGCGGCGTTGCAAATGCCGCGGTTCTCGCCGGCGCCGCAGGTCAAGCCTGCATCCTCGATGAGGCTGCGGATTCTCGCAAGCTATTGGATGAGTCCATTACTTGGCTCAAGGCGCGCGGTGTGCTTGCCGACGGCTTTTTGGCGAACGGCGAGTATGTCGATCAGATCATCGCCTTCTCCAACAAGTTGAACATTGATCTCATCGTACTGGGCCACTACCCGCAGCCCACCGGCGGCTTTTGGTGGTCCGGTCCGCAGCGAGTCTCTCTGGCCGAGAGAGTCAAATGCTGCGTATTTGTCGCCGTCAATTCATCGGACGATCCGGTCTCTGTGTCAAAATAAGAAATGTCATCCACAGCCTCGCCCGCTCGCGACCCGTCTGCACCACCAGCAGTTGTGGATCGAGCGCTGGGAATCATTGCGACCGCGACGGTGTTGGCGCTCTTATACTTTGCGCGCGATGTGTTGGTGCCGATAACCCTGGCGTTCATTCTCAGTCTATTGATCGCGCCATTGGTGCGCGCACTGCGCCGCCTAGGCCTTGGCCAGACGCTGTCGGTGGTGGCGGCGGTTCTGGTGTTGGCGCTGTCATTCGGAGCAGCGGGTGCTGTCATCGGTACGCAGTTCGTTCACATGGCAGATAACCTGCCGAATTACGAGCGCACGCTGGAAAGCAAGGTCCAAATCTTGAATGACATCACCGTGAAACGAATGAACTCGTTCACGTCGCAGGCGGGCAGGGCCTTCAACAGCAGTGCGGAGGCGCCGCAACCGCTGACACTGCGGCCTGAGGCAGGCAGTGCAAAAACTCCAATCCCCGTGGAGGTGCACGAAGCGCCGGCCAATCCCCTGCGACTCATTGAAAAAATCTTGGGATCGGTGTGGGTACCTCTCGAGACCACGGGCATTGTGTTGGTGGTCCTCATTTTCGTTCTGCTGGAACGAGAAGGATTGCGCGACCGCTTCATACGGATCGCAGGCAATACGGACATTCGCCTCACCACGTTGGTGATCAATGATGCGGGGGAGCGATTGTCGCGATTTTTCGTATCGCAATTCGCCGTGAATTTCGGCGTGGGCATTTTGATTTGGATCGGCCTCAGCGTCATCGGCCTGCCTCACCCCATGGTGTGGGCGGCATTGACCACGCTGCTGCGATTCGTGCCCTATGTAGGGGTGTGGATCGCCGCCCTTTGCTCCGCGTTGCTGGCCGCCGCCGTGGACTCCGGATGGAGCATGGCCCTCGCGACGTTGGGTCTGTTCGTCATCGTCGAGCTGATCGCAGCGCAGTTGGTGGAGCCGCAATTGTATGGACACACCACGGGTTTGTCGCCCCTGTCGGTGGTGATCGCGGCGATATTTTGGAGTTGGCTGTGGGGGCCGGTCGGTTTGATCGTTTCCACGCCTTTGACGTTGTGCCTGTTGGTCGCCGGCCGGCACATCAAGGCGTTGAGCTTGCTTGATGTTCTGTTGGGCGACACGCACGCGCTGACCATGCCGCAACGCTTCTATCAGCGAGCACTATCGGCCGACTCGGATGAGATCATCGCCAGCGCGCGTGAATTCCTAAAGCGAGATTCGTTCGCCGATTATTGCGATTTGGTGTTGCTCCCGGGTTTGCATCTCGCGCGCATCGATCTCGAGTCAGGCGCCATCAGCCCCGAACAGCAGGCGAAGGTTCGCGCATCCATGGTCGCCGTGATCGCCGCCATCGGCGGGGAGCATCGCCGGCGGCCGCGCCGCCGCCTGCGAACTACGGTGCTCGACAAATCCACTGCGGGGCGCCAGCTTCGCCAGCAGCGCGAACAGGCGAGCGGCCGCTGGCAGGGGCCGCTGTCGGTGCCGGCCGGATCGGTCATCGTCTGCGTCGGATTGGGTTCCATCGCTGATGACTTGGCCACCGAGTTGCTGGTGCGCATCTTGCGCGATCAGAAGATGGACGCAAGGCATATGTCGATCGAAGACTTGGACGCCGCGCCGCCGCCAAACGCCGCCGACGCCGTGTCGATTGGTTACATCGTCAGTGCTTTCCCCAGCGAGGAACGCGCCCGCGGCGATGCCGCGGCGGTGAAGTTTCGTGAGCGATTCCCGAACGCCTGCGTTGTGGCGGTATTTCTTCCCGGCATGCTGCTGCAGCCGGAGGAAGCGGGCGAGGCCGCGAGCTTGCGCGGCGCCGATAAATCCGCGGAGTCGTTGGGGCACGCTGTGCAGATCTGTCTCGATATGCAGTCGAAAGCGGCGCAAGCGTGAGGCCGCCCATGAAGACGCTTCTCGTCACGGGCGCGGCGCAAGGCGTTGGCTTTGCGGCTGCTTCTCTACTCGCGGCGCGCGACTATCGCGTCATTCTCGTCGACATTCAATCTCTCGAGGAACAAGTTGCGCGGCTGCGCGGCTTGGGTTTTCAGGTGGAAGGTGTTTCGGGCGATGTCTCCTCCGAAGCGTTTGTGCAGCAGCTGGCTCAAGTAATTGCGCGCGACTTTGGCGCGATTGACGGACTAGTGAACAACGCGGGCATCAGCCTCATCGTGCCTGCAGAGGATACGACGGCCGCGCAATGGCAACGCGTCATGGCCGTTAATTTGTTCGCGCCTTTTCTATTATGCCGCTATCTGGGAGCCCAGATGCTGCAGCGGCGGCAGGGCAGCATCGTCAATATAGCCTCGGTTGCGGGCCTGGCAGGCATCAGCCATCGCAGCGCCTATAACGCATCGAAGCATGGTCTCGTGGGCCTGACGAAAACCCTGGCGGCCGAGTGGGGCGGCCGTGGTGTACGTGTCAATGCCGTATGCCCCGGATGGATCAAAACCGAGATGGATACCGTGGACCAGGGCGGCGGCGCCTACACCGATACGGATATCACCGACCGCGTGCCGTTGGCTCGTTTCGCGCGTCCCCAGGATGTGGTCGAGGCGATTGCCTTTCTCGTTGACTCGGACCGCAGTGGATTCATCAACGGAATCACGTTGCCCGTGGACGGAGGTTGGCTGGCGGACGCCAGCTGGAATAGCCTAAGGCTGCGTACGCGAACTTGAGCGCGGCAACCTAAGAATATGTGGCTTCAGACAACAACTGCCACTGAACGACGCGCGCTGCTTGCTGCCTACGCTGGCTACGGGCTGGATGGCTTTGATTTCATGATTTATACCTTCATCATTCCCACGCTGCTGAGCCTATGGAGCATGAGCAAGGCGCAGGCCGGGTATATCGCGAGCGGTGCGTTGATCACGTCGGCGATTGGTGGTTGGGCGGCGGGCGTGCTCGCAGATCGGTATGGCCGCGCGCGCATTCTGCAGCTCACGGTGTTGTGGTTCGCGG
>JAQGOD010000375.1 GCA_028293775.1 Gammaproteobacteria bacterium | reverse complement strand
GATATCTATGAAATCATGGACGCCCTGGACAAAGAGGTCGCGCTTTACCGCGAAGGGGTCCGCCTAGCGGATCAAAGCTACGGTCCCAACAGCCCGCAGAAAGCAAAATTCCTCGCATTGATCGCAGGCGCCTGGTCCTTTGCCGGGAGGTGGGCCGACAGCGAGGGCGCCGTGACAGAGGCGGAACAGGCCTTCGACGCCAGTGGCGATCACGACTCTCTCTACTACGCGCAGTTGATGAAGGTCAAAGGCAACTTGTTGCGCCGGCATGGACCGCGCTCGGCGCGCGAGGCACGCGATGCGTTGCAGAAAGCGGCCATCCTTTTGGCCCGCTACCCCAAGGACGAAGGTTATGACGGGGCCTTGATGTATCTTGCCGGCGCAGACGCGGCGCTCGATGACATGGATGCGGCCAAGAAAGTTGCGGACCAGGCGGTCGAGTTTGCGCGCACCCTCAAAGGCGATGCGTCTGAACTCGCCCATTCGACTTCGCTGCGCGCATCCGTGCAAGACCAGCTTGGCACGGTGGACGGCGCCGAAAAAGATTACAACGACGCCTCACAGCTGTACGCCGCCAGCGTTGGCAAGGCCCATTTCTTCTATTTACAGAACGAAAATCTACGCGGTCAGATGCTGCATCTCGATGGGCGCCGCGATGAGGGATTGCGCCTGCTCGAGACAACTACCGCGCAAATCAGGTCGGTGCGTCCGCAGAGCAACACGCTTGCCAACAGTCTGGTTCGCCTGACAGAAGCCTACCTGCGCGACGGCGCGTTCGACGAGGCCCATCGCAGCATCAGCGAGGCACTCGAGCTTAAGCCGACGCAGCAGAACGTGAACCTACTCAGCCGCGCGCGGCTGGATGACATCCACGGTCTGATTGGCTTGGGCAGATTTACCGATGCGATCGCGCAATTGCACGAGGCGCAACGAGCTGTGCAGACTGATGGCGATCCAAACGGCTTCATGGCGTTGGAATTGGAATCAGCACTTGCGGAGCTAGCCCTGGCGCAACATGACTATTTGGCCGCACAACGCCGAATCGGTGCCGCAATATCCGCATCGACGGGTGAGACGCGGCGCATGCGCATTCAACGAGCGAGGTTGCTGCTGTTGTCGTCGCGGATTGCCAAGGCTCTCGGCGAATTCCCCGCCGCGGCGGCGAGCGCGGCGGCGGCACGAGAAATCGACGATGCAGCAGATATCAAGCGCGATGCGTTTCTGCGCTCGGAGGTCATGGCCAGCGATAGTGAATCGCGTTGTTTGCAATCGCCTTCCCCGGAGGCCGCGGCATCGCTGGAGCAGGCGCTGAGCGCACGCGAGAACATCGTGCGCGCCGGCAGCCCTTTGATCGCGGATGTCCAAATGCAAATGGCGCGATGTGCGCTTGCGCTAGGGCAGGTTGCCCGCGCCAAGGATCTGGTCGCGCAAGCCGCGCGCACTGTCGATGCGGCTATCCCTGCGCCTCGTTAAGGCCAGCATTCCCTGACCGGTTGGGCCTCTGCAGTCAGGGATGGAGGGCGTGAGGGCACCGCTTTAACCGGAAATGCTGCGAACGCCTCGATATTCTGTTAGCGTATTGAACTAATTCGACGGCGACTGTCCTAACAAATTCGATGAAACACGTGGTGAAACTGCTTGGCCTCTTGCTGCTGCTGATCGTCGCACAGCAGGGTGCCGTGGTTCACGAACTCAGCCACGTTTCCGATGGCAGCAATGCCCTCAATGCTTCCTCGAGTGTCCTCGATTCATCTTGTGCGCAGTGCCCGGGCTTCGCCCAGGTCGTCTCGCCGGCATTTAGCCATGCGTTTCCTGTTCCCTCGCTGATTCGAAGCGCTTATGAGCTGAGCGCCGAGCCGATTTATGCCGCCATCGACACGGCGGTTCCTCGGCCCCGCAGCCGCGGTCCTCCGGTCTAAAACTTAAAAGTCGTTTGCGTTTTGAGCCGCACGCCATCGGTAGCGGTTTTCAATGAACTTTAAGTTTTTCGGAGACTCTTCATGTCCAGATTTCCAGCCTTCGCAATGCGCTACCGTGTTGCCGCAGGGCTCGCGCTCGTTGCCGCCGGTTCCGCAGCTTTCGCCGATTCCCCCGACCCGGCCGCTGTTGGCGACCCCGCCGGCTCGCCGAGCGTCGAACAAATCGTGGTGATCGCGCAGCGCTTGAACGAGGGGCGCGCGAATATTCAGACACAGACCGGGGCCTCGACCTACGTCATCGATCAAGCCGCCATCAACGCGGCTCCCGGCGGCGATAACCAACTCCTCAACCAAGTCATCATGCAGGCGCCGGATGTGGCGCAGGACTCCTTCGGGCAGTTCCATGTGCGCGGCGAACATAACGGTCTGCAGTATCGATTGAACGGCATCATTCTGCCGGAGGGCATCAGCGTCTTCGGCCAGTCGTTGGATCCCAGGCTCATCTCTTCGGTGTCGCTGGTTACCGGCGCGCTGCCTGCGGAGTATGGTCTACGCACGGCGGGTATCATCGATTTGAAAACCAAAAGCGGAATCAT